>CAZHEW010000157.1:0-7529 GCA_964531815.1 uncultured Verrucomicrobiota bacterium | reverse complement strand
AAATTATAGCAAGCGGGGGAAAGCGTCAAACAGTAAAATCATGCGGGGAGACCGCATGTTCGTGCGGGGACGGGGGGGCGCTTCCGTTCTTCAGGCGGGCAGGCGAGGGAACGGTTGGCGGCTGCACCGTCTTGAATTCGCCCGGTTACTTGGACGCACGGGGGTTTTTGGGCTTGAAGGCGCTTGGGCGGGGGGCATGATGATGGGGTCAGCCTTATGGTTACCCCAACGTGTTCGCGGTGCGGCCAGGCGATTCCGAGTGGCGATGTGAATGTTGCCAACGACATCGCCTACTGCCGGAACTGCAATCTTGCGCATCCGCTTTCGGCCCTGGCGGAGGGCGCGGGGCTGGATCTGGACGTTGACCTGAACAATCCGCCTTCCGGCGCGTGGTATCGGAGCGACGGGGCGGGGCAGGTGATCGGCGCAACCCACCGTTCGTTGGGCGCGGCGGTTGCGACGCTGGCCGCCGCGGTTTTCTGGAATGGGATTGTGTCGGTGTTTGTGCTGTTGGCGCTGGCGAGCACGCTGCGGAACCTCGATGTGCAGCCGCCGGACTGGTTTCCCGCACCCGCCATGAAAGACGGCTCCATGGGGGTAGGGATTACAATTTTCCTGTGGCTGTTTCTTACCCCATTCATGCTCATAGGGATGTGGCTGGCGGGCACGTTTTTGTCGTCGCTTGCGGGCCGAACCGAGATCCGGCTTGTGGGCGCCGAGGGAGTGGTTTTTGCGGGGATCGGCGCGCTGGGGCGTCGCCGGCGGTTTGACGCGTCATCGGTGAAAGATGTGCGCCTGGAGGACATCCACACGAGCGACCGGCGGGGGCGGCACCGGCACAAGACCGGCATCCTGATCGAGACGCGCGATGGCAAGCAGGTCAGGCTCGGTTCCATGCTCGCCCCGGAGCGGAGGAGGTTCGTAGCCGGAGGCTTGCGCAAAGTGCTTTGGGGGTAGCACGGGGCCCAGGTCACGGGCGCCCTGGTCAGGTTGGTTGGCAGGCTTGGAAACGGCTTGCGGGGTGCGAAAGCCCGGCTTGTGCCGATCACCAGTACGGCACTGTGAAGGAGGGGAGCTTGAGGATGATGATCGGGTCGTTGAGTTTGACGGGGTAGGGGGCCCGCACGGGCCCGAGGCTCGCTGGTTGCTCGGGGGCGTAGCCCTCACCGTCAGGGATCAGGGGGGCGCTGTCCCAGGATATGGCGGCGGCTACGGTGTGCGTATCGGCGTGCGGCGGCGTGGCGGCGGAGAGCACTTGCTGGTCGTGCTGAATCATGGCGTTGATCACCTCCGGAGAGACGCCCAGGTCCTTGAATTGGATGACGTGGTCGGCGCTGAGGTTGAAAATGCCCGGGGAGTTGTTGACGAACGCCAGAATGACAGCCTCGTCCACCTGAGCCCGGACGAGTCTTCGGACATCGAGCGCCCACGGCGAAAGGCGAGTTTCGGGAGCGGGGGACTGGCCTGCGCCGCCGGAAGGCGTCACGGACGCCAGCGCCGGGGCGACCGCCGCGTCGGTCAGGTTTGATGATATAGTCGCTGAGGCGGGGACAGAACTGTCTTCGGCGAAGCCGGCGGCAGTTGCGCCACCGGCCAACATGATTCCCAACACCCAGCCAGGTAGGATACGCGCTTTCATATAGGCCTAATCTGCTGTTGATGGTTTAGGTTTGTCGCGGAGCCGTTCACTGGTTCGACGAGAGGCGCCTCCGAATTATTCGACCGCGTGCCAGGGTTTGGCGCGCGCCGCGACTCGGATGCGCCACCCGCGCGTTCACCAGTCAGCGCGCAGGCTGGCGGGGCCGTTGCCCGCCTCCCGCAAATGGCGCAGGCTGAGCGCGTCGTGGCGCTTGGCCAGGCGCAGGCCTGCAGAATCGGTCATCAGCGGGCAGTGATAGAACCGGGGCGGGGTCCACCCCAGCGCGCGGTACAGGAGCAATTGGCGCGCGGTACTGAGCAGTAGGTCGGCGCCGCGCACCACCTCGGTG
This sequence comes from uncultured Verrucomicrobiota bacterium, assembly GCA_964531815.1. GTDB lineage: Bacteria > Verrucomicrobiota > Verrucomicrobiia > Limisphaerales > UBA8199 > UBA8199. The sequence continues at coordinate 5,541 of CAZHEW010000157.1, read as the reverse complement.
ATATGCATCGTGGCGTCATCCACGGTGCAGGCCAGTTGGTACGACGGGACATCGGCGTGGCGCCAGACCACGAAATCCCCGAAGTCTTTGCCGGCCACGAAATGCTGCGGGCCGAGGTTCTGATCCAGAAAGGAGATGGTCTGGCCGTCGGGCACGCGGAAGCGCCAGTTGATGCGGATGGCGGGGGGCGGGGGCGAGGCGGCGGGGTGGCTGCTTGCTGTCGGGGATGGCGCTGCGGGTGACGCGTGGCCGGCGCTATTTGGGCGGCAGGTGCCGGGATAGATTGGCTCGCAGTCATCCTCGGCGTGCGGGGCGCGGGCGGCGGTGAGGATATCCTTGCGTGAACAGGTGCAGGGATAGATGAGTCCGGCCGCGCGGAGTTGCTCCAGGGCCGCGACGTAGTAGCTGCGCCGCTTGCTTTGCGCGTAGGGGCCGAAAGGGCCGCCGCAGTCGGGGCCCTCCTGCCACTCGAATCCGAACCACCGGAGATCTTCGAGCATAGCCTCCACGAACTCCATGCGGTAGCGTGTGGAGTCCAGATCTTCGTTGCGCAGGACCAGGGTGCCGCCGCGCGCGCGAGCCCGTTCCTGCGCGATCCAAAAGGTGCGCGCGTGGCCCAGATGGAGCAGGCCGGTGGGCGACGGCGCCAACCGGCCACGGTAGGGCGGGTTGGAGGTGAGCGCCGTTGGTGTGGGAGCGGTCATGCCTTGACCACAGCCGCGCCGTAGTCGCGGTTCATCCGGGCAATGAAACTGAGGCTGATTTCCTTGGGGCAGACGGCTTCGCAGGAACCGGTGACGGTGCAGTTGCCGAAGCCCTCCTTGTCCATCTGTCTTACCATGTTGAGGACGCGGCGGTCTTTTTCGGCTTTGCCCTGCGGCAGGAGGTTGAGGTGCGAGACTTTGGCGGCGACGAAGAGCATCGCCGAGGCGTTCTTGCAGACCGCGACACAGGCGCCGCAGCCGATGCACGCGGCGGCATCCATGGCGCGGTCCGCGATGTCCTTGGGGACCGGGATGGCGTTGGCGTCGGGCGTGCCGCCGGTGTTCACGGAGACGAAGCCGCCGGCCTGGATGATGCGGTCGAAGGCGCTGCGGTTGACGACGAGGTCCTTAATGACAGGAAAGGCCTTCGCCCGCCAGGGCTCGAGGGTGATCGTGTCGCCGTCCTTGAAATGCCGCATGTGGAGCTGGCAGGAGGCAGTGCCGCGGTGGCCGCCATGGGGGATGCCGTTGATGACGATCGCGCACATGCCGCAGATGCCCTCGCGACAGTCGGAGTCGAAGGCAATCGGCTCCTGGCCGCGGGCCAGGAGGTCTTCGTTGAACACGTCGAGCATTTCCAGGAAGGACATGTCTGGGGTGATGTTCCGGGCCTGGCAGGTCTCGAACCGGCCCGGGGTGGTGGCGTTCTCTTGCCGCCAGACTTTGAGGGTCAGGTTCATTTGTAGCTGCGGGTGCTCATGTGAACTTCTTCGTAAACGAGGCGTTCCTTGTGCAGGGCGGGTGGCTTTTCCGGACCCGTGTATTCCCAGGCAGCGGCGTAGGCAAAGTGTTGGTCGTCGCGGCGGGCCTCGCCGTCGGGGGTCTGGAACTCCTGGCGCAAATGGCCGCCGCAGGATTCGCGGCGATGCAGGGCGTCGAGGCAGAGCAGCTCGGCAAACTCCATGTAGTCGGCCACGCGCCCGGCGTATTCGAGGCTTTGGTTGAGGCCGCTGCACTGGCCGGGGACGTTGACGTTGTGCCAGAACTCAGCGCGCAACTCGGGGATGCGCTTGAGAGCCTCCTTGAGGCCGGCTTCGTTGCGGGCCATGCCGCACTTTTCCCAGAGCAGCCTGCCCAGCTCGCGGTGCAGGGAGGCGGGACTGCGTTTGCCTTTGATGGAGAGCAGGAGATGCGCAAGGGCGTTGACGTCGGCTTCGGCCTGCTTGAATTCGGCGTGGCCGGCGGCGGGTTTGGGTTGCCCGAAGGTCGCAAAGTAATGGCCGATGGTGCAGGGGAGGACGAAGTAGCCGTCGGCCAGGCCTTGCATCAGCGCGCTGGCACCCAGCCGGTTGGCGCCGTGGTCGGAGAAGTTCGCCTCGCCAATCACGAACAAGCCCGGCACGGTGCTCATGAGGTTGTAGTCCACCCAGGTGCCGCCCATGGTGTAATGCACAGCGGGAAAGATGCGCATTGGCGCCTGGCAGGCGTTCTCGCCCGTGATCTTCTCATACATGTCGAAGAGGTTGCTGTAGCGCTCGCGGATGATCGGCGTGCCCAGGCGTTTGATGGAGTCGGCAAAGTCCAGGTAAACGCCCAGGCCGCCGGGGCCAACACCAAGGCCGGCATCACAGGCTTCCTTGGCCGCGCGCGAGGAGATGTCACGGGGGGCGAGGTTGCCGTAGCCGGGGTATTTGCGTTCGAGGAAGTAGTCACGATCCGACTCGGGAATGGAGCCGGGCGGCTTGCCGCAGTCCTCCTTGCGCCTGGGCACCCACACGCGGCCGTCGTTGCGCAGGGATTCGGACATCAGCGTAAGCTTGGACTGGTGCTCGCCGCTGACGGGAACGCAGGTAGGATGAATCTGCGTGTAGCAGGGATTGGCGAAGAACGCGCCCTTCTTGTAGGCGCGCCAGATGGCGGTGACGTTGCAGCCTTTGGCATTGGTGGAGAGGAAGAACACGTTGCCATAGCCGCCTGTGGCTAGCACCACGGCGTCGCCGGCGTGCGAGGACACCTCGCCAGTAATGAGGTTGCGGGTGATGATGCCTTTGGCGTGGCCGTCAATGACCACGAGGTCGAGCATCTCGGTGCGCGGGAACATCTTCACGGCACCCAGACTGATCTGGCGGCTGAGCGCCTGATAAGCGCCGAGCAAAAGCTGCTGGCCCGTCTGGCCGCGGGCGTAGAACGTGCGCGAGACCTGGGCGCCGCCGAACGAGCGGTTGGCGAGCAGTCCGCCGTATTCGCGGGCGAAGGGCACGCCCTGGGCGACGCACTGGTCAATGATGGCTCCGCTGACCTGGGCGAGGCGATAGACGTTGGCTTCGCGGGCGCGGAAGTCGCCGCCCTTAAGGGTGTCGTAGAAGAGGCGGTAAACGCTGTCGCCGTCGTTGGCGTAGTTCTTGGCGGCGTTGATGCCGCCCTGGGCGGAGATGCTGTGGGCGCGGCGGGGGCTGTCGTGGAAGCAGAAACACTTGACCTGGTAGCCGAGCTCCGCCAGCGAGGCGGCGGCGGAAGCGCCGGCCAGGCCGCTCCCGACAATGAGGATGTCGAACTTGCGCTTGTTGGCCGGGTTGACCAGTTTGAGGTCGAACTTGTGCTTGTCCCACTTCCGGGCCAGGGAGCCGCTGGGGACTTGGGCATTGAGGGTCATAGGACCTCCTTTCCGTAGCCGCAGAGAATGGCGACCGGGATTGCGCAGTAGCCGAGGAAGATCAGGACTGCGGCCACCCGGGCTGCGCGGTCGAGGAGCGGGCGATAGGCTTCGTTGTTCCAGCCCAGCGATTGGAACATGCTGCCGGCACCGTGGCTGAGGTGCAGGCACAGCAACGCCAGGCTCAGAATGTAAAACCCCGAGACGAGGGGATGGCCGAAGCCGACTACCATCATCTTGAAGAGGTCATGCCGCTCCGACGGAACCTGGCCCGGCAGCTCCTCGATGAAGAGCGCGAAGTCCTGGTGAGCGAGGTTGAGGAGTTGAACCTTGGCCGTGTAGTGCAGAATGTGAAAGGCAATGAACGCGAAGACCATCAGGCCACTCAGGAGCATGGTCCGCGAGGCGAAAGTCGAGCCGAGGGGATGGTAAACCGCGTAATTCACAGGCCGGGCGGCTTTGTTCTCCAACCAGAGCGTGACGGCGGACCAGATGTGGAGTGTGAGTATCAGCAGCAAGCCCAGCCGTGCCGCCCAGATCAGCGCGGGGTTGGAGTGAAGGAGGTAGCCGTAGCGGTTGATCGCTTCCGGTCCGAGGAACAACTGGAGGTTGCTGGCGAGATGGACGAGGACAAAGAGGAGCAGGCAGCCGCCGGTTGCGGCCATGATATACTTCTTGCCAACTGACGACTGGAGAACGTTTGCGATAAGGTGCATCGGCAATCGCACCCAGCAAGCCGAAGCTGGCCTGTCGCCGGGTGACGAGTGGAGTCTAATCGCAACGGTGCCGGCGTCAAGAGAACCGAACCGTTATTATGATTCGTCATTGCGACGCCGGGTCGCAGGGCAGGGGAGGTGCCGCCGGTGTGCCCCACTCGTTCAGCCCGCGCTCCTGATTTACTTTTGCCGGGGAGAGGTGGAGCAGTTCCATGGCTTCGCCGACGAGATATAGCGAGCCGGCGATGGTCACGAAGCCGTCGTTCGCGGTTTGCGCCAGCGCCTCGCGCAGCGAGGGATACGCGCCGATCTGAGCGTGTGGATTGACGCGGCGGCAGACCACGGCGAGTTCTTCCGGTGTGGCGCTGCGTTCGCTCGGAACAGGCACCAGAAGGATGCGCCTGGCCAGCGGCGCGAGGGTCTCGCACATGCCGGGCCAGTCTTTGTCGCGCAGGATGCCCAGCACGAGGGTGAGCTTCGCGGCTGGAAAGCACTCCTTTACGGCGGCGGCCAGAATGGCCGCGCCGCCGACGTTGTGCGCACCGTCGAGCAGGAACTTCCCGCCGGCCGGACGAGTCACGAGTTGCAGGCGTCCCGCCCACTGGACATGGGACAATCCGGAGCGAATCAGGCCGTCGCTCACGGGAATCTGCGAAGCAAGTGCGCGCACGGCGGCCACGGCCACGGCGGCATTCATGCGCTGATGCTGGCCCGGCAACGGGAGTTGAAGGGTGTCCAGAGGCGGACGGTGCGCATGCCCGGGCGACAGGGTGGCAAGGGAGGCCTGGTGCTGGCGGGCGGTTTCCGCAATTACGCGCAGCGGTTCCGCTCCTTGCGCAGCCGTGATCACGGGGACCCCGGGTTTGATAATGCCCGCCTTCTCGGCGGCAATGCCGGCCAAAGTCTCACCCAGCCACTTCTGGTGGTCGAATTGAATGTTGGTGATGATGCTAATCAGGGGGGTGACGATGTTGGTGGAGTCCAGCCTTCCGCCCAGGCCGGTTTCCCAAATCACGAGGTCGCACTTGCGCTCAGCGAAGTAACGCAACGCCATGATGGTGACGACCTCGAAGAAGGTTGGGTGTTCGGCGCCGGGGTCAGACGGGGAGACTTGCGTTCCCGTGATGGGGGCAGGCCAGCCTTGCTTGAGCAACGCCTGCATCTCTTTCGCCAGACGCGCGACGTCGCGTTGGGGGATGGGGCGGCGGTTGACCTGAATACGCTCGGCAAACGCGACTAGGTGCGGCGAGGTGAACAGGCCGACGCGCAGCCCCGCCGCGCGATAGATGCTCTCCAGCATGGCGCAGGTGGAGCCTTTGCCGTTGGTGCCGGCGACGTGGATGAAGCGCAGTTGGTGTTGGGGGTTGCTAGCCAGCGAGGCGAGCTTGAAGGTGTTTTCCAGTCCAAACTTCGCGCCAAACCAGCGGAGGTTATACAGGAACCGGATGGCGTCGGAATAGGTCACTGG
>CAZHEW010000156.1:0-7567 GCA_964531815.1 uncultured Verrucomicrobiota bacterium | reverse complement strand
TAGCACCAGGCTTAATAGAAATTCTATTAAGCCTGGTGCTACCTCGTACCTGGCTCGTACCTGGCTCCCCGCGGTGGGCTGTAGACTGGGACATTTTGAGATTGCAAATGGGGATGTCGAAAGCAGGCCGGGGCGGCCGACGCACCTCGGATGTCCTTCGGCCCGCAGAACAGTGAGGAGGAGATCCAGCAGTCCGCCCAAGCAAAGGCCGAGCGGATTGTTCGGGGGGGGAAGGCGACCTACAACACGGCCAATTCCCCACCTGTGGGCCGTGTGCCCTCACATGGAGACCGGTTTGCCGAATTTCTACGGTAGCGCAGGGTGTCTTGCAGTTTGACCATCAGGTCCAACGTAGGCAACTGCCGGAGGTCGAACGAAGTGTAGCCTTGCAGCACCTCATAATCGAAGCGCAGGTTGTTAAACCCGAGGACCAAGCCCGACGAGTGTCGAATGCCATCCGGCACGGACTCGCTCCACTCTGCGGAGTCCCTCGCGGCTAGGGGAGCTTGGGGGCGGTCTTAACGGGGACGGATTTGCCAGCAAGGACGGGGTCTATGGGGACGTAGTTATTGCCATTACTGATTACTGAGGGGCGTGGGAGCGGCCACCTACGCCCGAACTGATAAGAATGTGCTTTTGCGCGCCCGCGGGTACTCAGCGCCGCGCGGGTGAGCAACCCCGCCCGGCATCAGGCACAGCATTAGAAGTTGAAATGGTTCGTCTGCGCACCGTTGTTTTCAAGCAAATACTATGGCCATTTCGGAACTCAACCTGCAGTCCCAGCATGCAGTGCGGTACGCGCACGATCCCGCCTGCCAGGAACCGCTACGGCCGCACATTGACGGCTTCGCGGACAGAGTTCGAGAGAAAAGCTACTCGAAGCAGGCGATTTGGAAGAAGGTCCGATTGGTTTCCGACCTCAGCCGGTGGATGGGGCGGAAGCGGCTGCAGGCCGACCGACTGAACGAGCAGCAGACTGCACGTCTGCGCCACGATTCCGAGCCGGCCATGCGCGGGTCGCGGGAATAAGTTGTTGGATTCGCGGAATAGACAACCCAGACTGAGACAATACCCATTCTCAGGCCGGGTCCACCGAAATGCGGAAGATGCCATCGTCGGCGAACATCACCAGCTCGTGGCTGCTCGGGTCCAACGCCCACGCCCAGGCCACACCCAGACGTGACGGCTCCCCCTCCGCCGGAAGCCGCACCGGCAATGGGTGGCGATTGGGCCGGAACAACCAGGTCTGAGCGGGGCCCGGCGTACTACCGCCAATCCTCATGCCCTCGAAGAGTACCATTCCCTCCAGCCGCGGCAGAAACGCTGCCGCGCGCAATCGTTGGGGGTCCAGGTGGCCAAAGGGTAACAGACAACGCCAGGTATTCTTCTGCAAGTCCAGTTCCCAAAGATCGTCAAGGTAGTGGAATCGCCCGTCAAAGCCCTCCAGGCCCCGCGCCATTTCACCCTGCTTGCCGGACGGGCTGCCGTAACCGCCCACCAGGAAGATTCTGCGCGCGTCCGCATCCGGCACAAGCGGGATGCTTACTGTCCGCCGCCACGGTCCAGGCGCATCGCGGTCAGGCTCAAGCTGTATCCATCGTCCGGCGGCTGAATCGAATTCGCTCCGCTCATTCCTGACCGCAAAGAAGCCATACCCGCCGAATACTCCCACACGCTCCGTGACAGGGTTCCAGTAAGTCCGCGCGCTATAGTGCCGGCGCGTGTCCGGACCACCCCCGAGCGCGCGGAATCTCTCCGTCTCCAGGTCCAGCGCAAACACTCCGCCGCGTCCGCCTTCGATCGCCCACAATTCCCGGGTCTGCGGATGCAGGATCGTGCTCATGTCCGCTTTGGGGCCACCTTGAATTACCTTCACTTCGAGGTTGAACTGATGCAAGTCCACCGATTGGAACACGCAGCCCGCGGGGCTGAAAGCCAGCGAATACAGCTTACCGCGCGTCCAATCCGCCGTCCCCAGGTGGCCTTGCCATAACTCGACATTAAATCCCTTTTGCCGCACGCGCCGCCAGACGACCCGCGCGGGCGCCCGCAGGAATCTCGGCAGCCCAACGGCGGCCGCCCCGGCGATTGCCAGGCCCGCTCCGGCCAGCAGCCAGCGCCGCCGGTTTAGTGGCGGGTGTCCGGAGACCACTCTGGAGAGCGCCAGCGAGAGTTCGGTGGCCGAGGAGAACCGCTTGCGCGGCTGGGCATGACAGGCCCGCAGAATTATCTCGTTCAGTTGGCTGCCGCGCTCGTTCCAGTCCGGCGCGTCCAGCACCCCGCGCGGCAGCGACGGGAACTCCAGCCGGTCTCGCGCTGTCCACGTTTCGTAGAGGGTCTTCCCCAGGGCAAACAAGTCGCCGGCGGCATCGCTCGTCCCCTCCAGCGGACGGTAGCCCTCCGTGCCGTGAGAATTCGGCTTGCAGCCGGGCTCGCCTACCAGCCCATAGTCCCCCAGGCACGGCTCGCTGTTCACCATCAGGATGTTGGCCGGTTTGACATCCCGGTGAACGAATCCCGCCGCATGCAGCACGGCCAGGGCGTCCGCCAGGCGCGCGCCCCATTTGCCCACCAGCTCCGCCGGCGCCGGCCCGTGCTCGGCGCTCCACGCGCGCAGGGTCAGCGGCGTGTATTGTTGCAGCCCTGACTCGTCTTCGAGCGGCGGCAGCCCCGGGAGGTTGTCGGCCAACGGGAATGACTTCCACAGCCAGCCGTTCTCCGTGTCGCCGAATGAGAGGATCGGCAGCAGGCCCGGGTGCCCGCTCAGGGGCTGTAGTCGCTCCACGAGCCCAGCCAATTGCGCCAGACCGCCCTCCTCGCGCGGCCGCTTCAGCTTCAGCGCGCATAGTGTGCCGGAAGCGTCTTTGGCCAGGTAAACCTCGGACCCATCGCGCTCCGAGAGCAGCCGCAACAGCGAGAAGCCGGGAACGGGTGAACCACTTACGGAGGGGGTCATAGAACAGGTTGCGGCGCCGCGCAAAGAGGCGTAGCGCAGATTTGCAATCTGCTGTACCGCAGAATTGCATTCTGCGGAGCGCCGGTAGGCCCGGCGCGCCAGCAAGCATCCAGCGCCTTGCCGATTACAAATCGGCGATACGGCAGACTGCAAGTCTGCGCTACGCCTGACTGCCCGGCCGCCCAACGAGCCGGCTGCAACTCGCTGCCTATCATCCCTCGCGCCATTTACGAATCGAACGGCTCATTGAGCAACGCCCGCCACTCGGTCCGCAGGCGCTGCACCAGCCGATGGCGAATCACCCACACGTTGGCTGCGGTGGTGCGATAGCGCCGGGCCACGGTTCGCGCGTCCAGGCCCAGCAACGCGCTGGCTTCGAAGACTTGCCAGTGCCGGGGCCGCACCCCCGTCCGCGCCCGCGCCAGGCAGACCTCCAGCATCCGCTGCTCGAGTTCCGCCTGCGCCACGGGGTCCGCCGCCGGGTTGACCACGCCAGCGACGAACTCTTTCAAATAGACCCACGCCGCCTCGGGCAGCCGCGTCCGCCGCTGCTCGTGCCAGATGGCCAGGATGCGCTGGTTTACGATCTGGTTCAGCCAGGTGCGAAACCGGCAGACGGTCCGGTCATACTCGAACGTCGGCAGATACGTCGCCACCTTGATCAAGGTCGTCTGCACCACGTCCTCGGCCTGCTCATGGGTCAGGCCGCTCCGCTGCGCATGGGCCAGGATGGCCGGCGCATAGCGCCGGTGGAACTCGCGCCAGCCTTCGTCCTCGCGCCAGTCCTTCACCAGCCGCAGCAAGCCCTCATCGGTGGTCGTGGCCTGGAGCATGTTGTGGGTGATTGTGGAGACTGCTGGCGCACTTTGTCAATCCCAAGCGCGACCTTCCAGGACACGGCCAGGGCGTATGCATGAAGGAGCGCGGACATTTCTGTCCGCCCGTCCGGCCCACGATCCGGCAGGCGGACAGGAATGTCCACGCTCCTTCGTGCATACGCCCTTGGGACACGTCTCTCTCATGGTTGCTTGATTCGGCGAGCCTTTCCGCGCACCCAGCCAAAGCGACGGGTGCCCTGACCCCTCACCTGCCGCACTCCAGGACGCTGACGCGACCTCCCGCGCTCCCACACCGCGCGAAGCGTTTTGGAGTGGGGTGGCTGGCGGGGAACGGGGCTGACACCGCTTTCCCTCCCTCGCCCCTGCGCGTTCGCCCCCCGTGACGCGTGCGGCGGTGTCAGTCCCTCGCCGGTCACGAACTCAAGGCACTTGACGAATCCGGAAATAGCGCCCCGTCACTGCCACGTCGAACTCGCTGACGATGGTTTCAGAGTCCGCCGTGAACTGCGGACCGGTAGGTGTCCATGTCCGCAGATCGGGCGAAGACTCCAGCACGTAGGTCCGGCCCAGAGTGACATGTTGCGTGACCTTCACCTTGCTGACGCTGATACTGACGGTGGGCGCAAACGGGGGGGAGGCAATCACAATCGTGGGGACGCTGGTGTAACCGGAGCCCGTGTTGGTGATGTGGATCGCCGTCACCACGCCGTTGCTGATGGTCGCCGTGGCCGTCGCCCCGGAACCGCCCCCGCCTTGGATCAGCACCAGGGGAGGATTGGTGTAACCGCATCCGCCGTCAGTGATCGTCGCGTCCACAACGAAACTGCCGTAAAGGACCGCGGTCGCCCGGGCCGCGTGTGGGGAGCAGTGAGACTGGACTGGCGGCGTGTCGGAATTCCACTGTGCGGTTAGAACTCGTCCCGTCAGGCCTGTTAACGAGTCATGGATTGTAGTCCCGGACGCTTCGTCCAACATAACGGAGTTGTATAGTCCATTTGTGGAAAGCGGAATGCCCGTTGTCGCAATGGCCATCACTTCGCCTGCCGAAAGGGTCCGGCTCCACACTTTGATGCCGTAAATGAGACCATTAAAGAAGTTGTAGTCTGGGGTGGTGCCAGAGTCGGAGTAGCCAATACACATGACGCCATCGCATCCGTACGGTGGCATCATGCCAATGTTGGTAGAAGCATTGAAACTAATTGGGTTTTGAACAGTCTCCGTGCCGACAAGACTTCCATTCAGATAGAATGACGCTTGTCCGGCAGCAACGGCACAGCAGACATGTTGCCATACATTGGTTGTAAGGGAACCGGCAGCTACTTCGGCACCCCAGTAATAGTTCGGCCAAGAACCTGTCAAGAGCATCCCGCCATCAGACATGGTATCCAACGTCCACGCCTTCCAGTATTCCATTTTACCAATGAGAGTGCCTCCCAACGCGAAGGGTTTTATCCATACTTCAAACGTGTAGTCCGAATGTGTTGCGCCGTCCAAGTAATTACCGTCCAGGACGGCTTTGGAGCTTGAGCCATTGAACTGCAATGAGGCATTTGTCTGAGCCGTTATCGCAAGCCCCAGCCCAGCAATGAGCAGCGAGGCTGCACGTGTCATTCTCTTGATCTTCATGTTTGTTCCTTACGTTGTTGGTTACTGCATTTGGTTGCGTGGCTTCTGTCACACAGGGCCCCTCAACAGTTTCCACCTGTATGACCACAGGCGAAACCGCTCTGGCCGGACGGCAGACAGGGGCACTCCGCACGGAATGCTTGACGCCCTTCCGTCATCCGTTCCACCCATATAAACCCGGCCGGACGGAGAACCTTACAAAATTGTCCACACAAGGCGTGATTCACGCCGAGCAAATACCGAAAGGCGTGAAAGGAGTTCCGGCGGCGGCAAGGCCTGAATCTGTGGAGGATTGAGCATTGCCGGAAGCGCGGCAATGCGAGAAGCTCGAGCCGTGAACATCGCCGAACTGCCGATCCAGATTGACCGCGAGAAGATCGCGGAATTCTGCCGGGCGCGGGGCATCCGCAAATTGAGCTTGTTCGGCTCAGTGCTGCGGGATGATTTTGATCCCCAGCGCAGCGACCTGGACGTGCTGGCGGAGTTCGCGCCGGGCACACGTCCGGGACTGAAGTTCTTCCGGGCCGCTTCGGCTAACGGCCATCGCTCGCGTGGTCGGCGCGGCTTTGTGGCCCAAATGGGGCGCAATCTCCTGGAACCCAGGCTCAACAGGGGGGCGACTACGGTGTCGGGAGAGTGTGTCCCCGGCGTGTCTCCCATGGGGGCCGAACCCCATGGGAGACACACCGGGGTATCACCGTCAGGGCACCGGAGCGTCGCCGGGGTACCATCGGGAGCCCATGAAGTCCAAGAACCGCGCGTGCACAGGGTATATTCTTGTATAAGAAGCTGATTGCCAGTACATTACGGCTTTAGACAGTCATCCTTGACGCCTCCGATGCCTTTCTGCACGCTGTCAGCGTGACCTTGCTGCCTGGCCTTTTGGGCTTTCTCACGCGGAGTTAGCCTCGGCGTTATCCTCTCATGTCCCCGCCACACGTCACGCCCGCCCAATGCACCTCACGCCTGCCGGTGATTCTGAGCCTCTTCGCGCCGGCGCCGCCGGCGGCGGTAATGCTGGAAGACCCGGCGGAAATCAAGGCGCAGTATCATTAACTAACTGACTGAATTTGCTTTTGCGCGCCCGCAGGTACTCAGCGCTGCGCGGGTGAATGCCTGCTGAGAATATGACAATCTCATTACTGACTCCGTTACGTTACGTCGTCGGTCCTGCCATTACACCATCCTCCGCCCAAACCCCAAGCCCTGAATCAGCCCCGGATTCCCTCACCAAAATGCGTGTTGAAAGGAGAGTGCGAAACTGGTAGATTGGGCCTGTGAGCACAGTCGCCGGTATCGAGGCCGCCATCGCCCGGCTGCCGCGCAAAGCGCTCTGGGAACTGAAGCAGCGGCTGGACCGCCGGTGCGAGGCGGAGTGGGACGCCCAAATTGCAGAGGGTGCCCGGGCCGGTGGACCGCCGGACCGGCTGGCGCAGAAGGCGATTGCTGAGTTCAAAACGGGACGCTCCACCCCGCTTCCGTGAGGAGTTACACCCCCGCGCGATTCTGGAAGCACTATCGCTTCGTGAATGGGGGATAGTCAGAGTCTCGTAACCTCGGCTGCCACGCACAACCGTTTGGGCGCACGGAGGCTCTCCTTCCCAACCCTTTACCAATCCACCGGCACGGTCATCTTGCGCCCGAGGCGATTGTGGTAATACAGTTGGCGGTGGCAGGCGCCGTATTCGTGCACGAGCCGGGTGAGTTTCACATCGTAGCAGCAATACTCGGCGATTTCGAGTAGCTTGCCTTCCCGGTACCATTGGATGGCTTGCAGGCCCTCCGCGGTCTTCTCCAAGCCAAACGTTGCTGTGGCAATCGCGTCCAGCGAAAGCCGGTGGCGCAGAGTCTCTTGCAGCTTGACCATCATATCCAGCGTAGGCAACTGCCGCAGGTCAAACGAGGTGTAACCATGCAGCACCTCGTAGTCGAATCGCAGATTGTTGAACCCGACGACCAGATCGGCGCGCTGCAATTCCGTGATGAGTTCGTTGACTTGTTTCTCGTCGTAGATCTTGTAGCCGCCTCGGGAGGTGCTGTAAGTCACACCGACACTCATGCCCATGCGGCTGATGTTATCCCAGCCGCCGACTTCGTCGGCGGATTTCTGAGTTTCCAGGTCAAAGTAAACTATGTTCTTCATCCG
>CAZHEW010000155.1:0-7609 GCA_964531815.1 uncultured Verrucomicrobiota bacterium | reverse complement strand
AATCTCCTCCGACGCCCCGCTCGCGCCTCCGTGCGGCTTCATGACCACCTTCAAATCCCGCTCCTGAGCATAGGCCGCCGCATCCCGCATCAGCTTGTAGTAATCCTCGTATTGCTGCGGCTTGTTGACCCCGAATGTCAGCAGAAATTCCACCCCCACGGTCTTCCCGTTGTCAATCTGCCGCCGGGTGTCCTTGATCTGGTCCTCGAGCGGCAGCTCACTCTTGATCCGCAGCGCGCCGATATTCACCGCGAGACCCCGCGCGGCGATTCGCTTCTTGAGGCCCGCAAGGTACTCCGGAGTGGAGTCAGACCCGAGCAAAGGCTCGTCCTTCCCCGGCCGCGTGAGAAGGCCGGTCAGCCGGTATCCCGCGGCTTTGATCCCATCCAGCGCGGTGTCATAGCCCCAGGGCTTGTCCTTGCCGCCGATCCACGGCCGGTTGAAACAGCCGATGGGCCAATTCACGCCCTTCGGCTTCTCGGCGGCGGGCAGGGTGTTGAGCGGAAGCACAGCGCCCGTCGTGGTTGCCAGTGCGGTAGCATGCAGAAATTGCCGGCGATTCATCCCTGCATTGGGCGTCATCCCGCCGCCCGGCACAAGCAGATTCTACGGAAAGAACAAACAGCCGGGTTCTGCACGACGCCTTAGGTAATTGGCAACGTCCCGAAGATTGAGGTCATGCGGTAACGGTTTTTGGCGCCCCGGACGCCCTACCCCAACCTAAGCCTTTGCAGCAGGTCTGCTACCGAGTGGGGCCGATCAAGGTTTCGACGGCGGCGGGCAGGCCGGCGCACAGGCTGTCGAAGACGGCGCGGCATTGGTGCTCGGAGAGCTGCAGGCTTCGGGCGGCGGAGTAGATGAAGCCGCGCGTGGTCTGATGGGCGTAGCCGAGCAGGCCCTGCCGCAACGGGAGGGAATAGACGGACAGCGTCAAGCCATATACCAGCGTGTGCCAGCCATTGGCCCGGCCGCTTTCGACTGCTTGCAGGTAACGCTGCAGGACGCGCTCGTCGCGCAGGGGCCGGAGCTTGCGCAATTCGTGGCGCCCGACGCGGTGGCTGGCGGAGGCGAAGTGGTGCAGGAGAGGCTCGACGGCGAGGCGGCTATCGAACGCGACAAGTTCCCGCACCTCGTGGCGGGTCGTGTGGGCGTGGGCGCATTGGATGGCCGGGAGTTCGAACGGAAGGAGGATATGGGCTTGGTACTCTCGCAGGAAATGGCGGAGCGCGGGCAGGCTATACACCGGCGGCAGGCGCAGGGTGGCGGAAACCGAACTGAGGGTGGCGAGTCCATTGGCGGAGCCAAGCTGGTCGGCCAGCGGATGCCAGTCGCCCAGCCACTCGGCCGCGTCGTTCAGCGCCAATTGCGTTTGGTTGACCATGCTGCGGATCGGCAAGTCCGGTCCACAGGATCTGGATGCTCGCCATATCGGTTTTACGTTGGACCCGGCGCCTCAGAAATGCCAGCAAGAAATGGCGCGTCAGCCCCGCAAGGCCGCCAACGCCCCACGATCCGCTGCCAGTGGGTGCCAAGTGCTTGTCGCAGCCCTCGCTCTCTTCTGTTGCCAGAGAAGTTTGGGCTCGCGGGGACGCTCGCCCTCCCCAGGGATGGTATGGTAGAAGTTGCGTATGAATCGGTGCTTGAGTGCAGTGGTGGTGTTTCTCGCGTCGGCGTTGGTCGCCGCGGACTGGCCCCAGTGGCGCGGGCCTGCGCGCGATGGCGTTTCGTCGGAGCAGGTCAGCGCAGCGTGGCCGGCTGAAGGGCCGAAGCTGTTGTGGCGCGCGACAGTGGGCACGGGCTTCTCTTCGATCTCGGTCAGCGAGGGCCGGGCTTACACCCTGGGCAACACGAACAAAGAGGACACGGTCTGGTGCTTCGACGCGAGCAGCGGCAAGACGATTTGGCGACATACGTATGCCGCGCAGCTTGGCCCGCAATATTACGAAGGCGGCCCGGGCTCAACGCCCACGGTTCGTGGCGGGCGGGTCTTCACGATCAGCAAGTGGGGCGACGTGTTCTGCCTGGACGCGGCCAAAGGCACCGTCATTTGGCAGCGCGACTTGCGTCAGGAAGGCGTCAAGCCCAACCGCTGGGGCTTCGCCGGGTCGCCGCTTATCTGGGGTGACAAGGTGATTCTCAACGCCGGCCCGGCCGGCATCGCGCTGGACCGCGACACCGGGCGCGTCGTGTGGTCCAGCGGCACCAATGTCGCCGGGTACGCCAGCCCGACCCGTTTCGTTTCCGGCGGGCGGGAGTGTGTGCTGGTGTTTGCGGCCAAACACCTGGTTGCGCTGGACCCGCAGAACGGACGCGAGTTGTGGCGGCAGTTCTGGGAGACGGGCTGGGACACCAACAACACAGACCCGCTGGTGCACGGCGGGCGCATCTTCTTATCCAGCTTCAGCCGCGGCTGCGGCCTGTTTTCCGTGCGCCAGGATGCGCCTGAAGTGGTTTACACCAACAAGGCTCTGCACATTCACCTCAGCCCGGGTGTGGTGATCGGGGATTATCTTTATGCCTTCAACGGGGAGGCCAAGCGGGACACGGACCTGCGCTGCCTCCATGTGCCGAGCGGCGAATTGAAATGGGCGCGCAACGACCCCGCCTTCGGGTCGCTGATCCGGGCGGGGGATAGGCTGATTGTTCTCTCGGACAAGGGCGAGTTGCTGCTCGCCGAGGCTTCGCCGGCAGACTTCAAACCGCTGGTGCGCGCCAAGGTGCTGAGCGGGCTTTGCTGGACCCCGCCGGCATTGGCCAACGGGCGGCTCTATGTCCGCAATGCGCGAGGAGAACTACGCTGCCTTGAACTCCCCTCACGGTGACTTCGGATTGGGGATCCAGGGCAGAATCAGCTTGGACGCATACGCCCCGCCGTGGTGGATGGTCTGGCGGGCGACGACGAGCTCGGCATCGGCGTTTTGGTCGGCGGGGGTGTTGTGGTTGCGGTCGTAGTTCGGGAAGTCGGAGCTGGTGACATCCAGGCGGATGCGGTGGCCGGGCAGGAAGGCGTTGGAGGTCGGGCTCAGATGGATCACATACTTCAGCACCTTGCCCGGCGGGATGAGCCTGGGTTTGCCGAGGCCGGCGCGGTAGCGGGCCCGCACCAGCCCCATGCAGACATCGCGGGCCAGTCCGTCCGGCGCCACGTCAATCAGCCTGGCCACCCAGTCCGTGTCGGGCGCCGAAGATGCCGCATACAGTTCGACGCGTGGCAGGCCCGTCACCTCGACCCGCTCGGCCAGAGGTTCGGTCTGGTAAACGAGGATGTCGGTGCGGTTTGACAGCGGCCGCTGATCCGTGGCGCAGGTGAAATTGCCGGGGGCAAAGAGCGTCGGGACCGGATTGCGCGGGTCGTAGGAGTAGTGATCGCGGCTGTTGGAGGCGGGGCGTTGCCAGGCCAACTGGCCGTCACCGGCCGGCGTATTGGCTCGGCCGCTGCTGGTGAGGAAGAGCGCCTTGACCCGCGCGCGCTTGGGGGGCCACGAGGCCTCGTCGCGCCACTGGTTGTCGCCCATTACGAAGATCCGCACCGGCGCGTCGTGGTTCAAACCGTTCGTCATGCCTTTGAGCCAGTAGTCGAACCAGCGCACGTCCAACCCTGCCAGGTCGAGGTCGGCGGCGGGGCCAAAATCAATGCGGCCGAACTTCCGTCCCCCGGGCGGGAAGTGGGCCCACGGCCCGACGACCAGCCGCGACCCCTGGCGCGCTTCGCGCGTCTTGCCCGTTTTGACGAGTGTCTGGTGAAGAAGCATGTCGCCCTTGGCGTGGTCATACCAGCCCACCACCTCGAGGTTGGGCACGGCGACTTGCCGGCAGGCCAGGTCCAACTGCCAGGGATCGGTTTGAGGGTGCCGCAGCCAGTTGCGCAGGTAAGGCATGTCGTCCTCGAAGACCTCCTGCGGCAAGTCCAGCCACGGGAGGAAGCAGAGCCACTTCTGGCCCTGGCCGGCATCCCAGAGGTCCGCCGCCTCGGCTTCGGTGTGTGTGCCAGGCCGATTGGCCCGCCGGCGCACCTCGGGCATCATGGTCACTATAGACCAGCGCAACCGCCGCCCTGGACGAATGGTGCCGGGGCCTTCGAGGTCCGGGTAGCGGGCGGGGATGCTATGCGCCGACATGGCGCCCAGCGTCGGAGGCCGCAACACCGCCAGCCGCCACTGGTAGAAGGCGCCGTAGGAGAACCCGATCGTCCCCACCTTGCCGCTGGCGCCGGGCAACCGGGCCGCCCATTGCACGGTGTCGTAACCGTCCTCGGCGTCGTGGGTCTGCGGCCGCAGCCAGGATTCCCAGGTTCCGTCCGACGCATACCGCCCGCGCACATCCTGACAGACGACGATGTAGCCGCCCTTCACATACTGCTCGTAGCGCTGTTTGTGCTTGCCGTATGGTGTTCGCGACACCAGCACCGGATAAGGCCCTCCGCCGTCGGGCCGATGCACGTCGGCGCGCAGCACGACCCCATCGCGCATGCTGGCCGGGGCGTTGGTCTCGATGATGACGCCGGGCTCGCCGGCCACCGCACCAAACACGGCAAGCGAGCACAGCCAGGCACCTATCGCACGCAGGGCCTTCATAATGCCCGGCCACACTCCCAACCCGCGCGGCTCTTGTCAACCCGCCGCTGCTCGGAGCGGGCGGCTCAAACCGTGCCGCGCTCGATGAACACCAACTGCTCGTTCATGCCGTCAACCGTCGTGAGCGTGCCATCGTCGTCGCAGACTGTCACCCCGCGCTCGACTCCGGCATAATCTTCGTAGCCGATCGCGGTCTGGCAGGTCTCGCCGTCGCTCACGACCACGACGTTGGCATAGGTGCCCGCGTACTGGACGCGGTCGCCAACCTGAATTTCCTCGCCGGATGTGTAGTATAGCGTTTCAGCATCCATAGTTACTTGTTGTTTGGCCCGCCCCAGCTTCAGGCAGCGAGCCGGTTCGTTCTGTCGCAGACTCCACCCGATTCCAGTTCTCTTCCCGCGTCTCCAGTTTAGACGCGTGTCTCGGGCCGGATTCAAGAAGCAATCCTCGTCCGTTTCCCGGTTCGCACAGTCACAGAACCTTTTGTCACCGCCGCGTCGGTTCACCGCGGGGCGGCCAGGAGCGTCGCATAAAGCGCCTTGAGCTGTCTGGCCACCTCAAGCCACGACAACGGCCTGGGCGGGACGGGCAATCCCGGAGCCGCCTCGTAGAACTGGCGCAGGACCCGGGCCGTAAGCCGCGTCGAGCCGGACACCGGGCAGTAGGTGGCGCGGTCTTTGAAGGTGGTCGTGGCCCAGGGCAGGTCCGACAGGAGCAAAGGACATTCGCACGCCGCTGCTTCCAGCGCTGAGAGGCTCAGGCTCTCGCAGGCGCTCAGCAGGACAAAGCCCCGGCTCTCACGGTAGGCGCGCGCCAGCGCGGCTCGGTCCGCGATGGGCCCCTCGAAGCGCAGGCTCTGCGGATGCGCCCGGGCCAATTCAACGAACTCCCGGGCGTAGGCATCCGACTCGGCAAAAGCCTGGCCGATGACCCACAGGGGTGTCTGCGCCTGGACCGCCGCCCGGGCTAGTTCCAGGACGCGCTTGCGCTCGGTTATGATGGCGGTGCAAACCAGCCATTGTCCCCGCGTTGCCGGGAGGCTGTCGAGAAAGACGCCTTCAACGCCATTGGGAATGACGTGAATCCTCTCCTTCGGCGCGTCGAACAGGTAGTTCAACAAACGGGCCTCCCAGGCCGTCAGCGCCACACTGGCATCGGCCAGCCGATGGCTTTCCCAGCGAAGCGATTGTGTCAGTCGCGCCGGCGCCAGGGCACGCAGCAGGCGCATGGTCTGCCGCTGGCCCCACAACTGCCACGCGGGACGCGAGCCCTGCCCGGTTAACAGTTCTCCCAGGACAACCTTGATGCCCTTGGCGCGCGCAATGCGCACGAGATGGGCCGGCAGGCGCCCGAAATAGTGGAGAACCTCAGCGCGCTGGGTTTCATCCCACCAGCGCACATAATCCACCTGGCACCCCAGCGCCTCGAGCGCCGCCCTGGTCTGCTTGATTTGGATGAGCATTCCGCCGTGCGCCAGCAGTGCCGGTTCCGGGTGATCAAACAGAATGGTCATGCGCTTAAAGCTGCTCGATCTCTGGCCAGAGCGGCTGTAAATCCGGATCGCCGAGCGCCATTCGCTTGATGCGCTCTTTGCCGCCGATTCCCGCCGCCCGCTTCAGCCAGTTCCGGGCGGCATCCAATTGCCGCATCTGGCAGGCGTAACAGGAGAGGTTAAAAGGGACGATGGCTTCCTTGGGAAACTTGGCGGACGCCGGGAGCAGCGCTTCCCAGGCCCTCTGCAGGCCGCCGCTTGGAACGCGCCGCAGGGCATAGGCCTGATGCAGCCAGCCCGACGATCGCTCCGGGGCGCGGCGGAGCAGGGCTTGCGCGGCTTGCAGCCCATCCTCCCACCGCTGCTGCGCCGCTGAAATGGCCCAACGCAACTCCAGCACATCGGGATGCTCCTGCTGCGCCGGGCTGACCTGGTCCAACTCGGCTTTGGCTTCCGCAGGGTTGCCCAACTCCAGCCATCCTGTGGCGGCCAGCGCAAAATGGGTGTCAGGCGGTTCAAGCTTCTGCATCTCTGCTAATAGAATTAACCCTCCCGGCCTCCTGTCAAGCGCCGCGGCAACAGGCTCGCTGGAATCTTCAGCTCCTTCACTCCTGCGCGCCCGCTCATCCGCGCGCGCCGGCGCAGAATCTCGTTCCCACCCGCGGTGTTTTCCGCTATAAGCAGCTCCTACATGCTTAAAGCAATGATCGGCTCGCTCTGGGATTGGTACGCCGGAGCATTGAAGGGGGGCGGCTATTGGGTCGTCGCCCTGATGATGGCCATTGAAAGCTCGATTGTCCCGCTGCCCAGCGAAGTCGTCATCCCCCCGGCGGCGCACCTGGCATGGAACGACGGGCTTCCTTTCCTCGGCATGCATCTGACCGGCTGGACCGCGCAAGCGGGGCTCGTCATAGCCGGGACCGTGGGATCGTGGCTCGGGGCGACCGCAATGTACTGGGGGGCGCGGCTTGCGGGGCGGCCGCTGGTGATCCGCTACGGCAAATACGTCTTCATTCCGCCCGACAAGGTTGAGGGGGCGGAACGCTGGGCGGCCGCCTATGGCTCCTTTGGCGTATTCGCGTCGCGGTTGCTGCCCGTGGTGCGGCATCTTATCGGCATCCCGGCCGGCATTGTGCGCATGGATTACCTGAAATTCTCCACCTACACCCTGTTTGGTTCGGCGATTTGGTCGGCGATCCTGTGCTGGCTCGGGGTGAAAGTCGGCGCCAACATCAGCCACGGCGAGATGCACAAGGTCACCTTCTGGCTGGTGGGCTTTCTGGTGGTGGTCGGCGTCATGTATTACTTCTTCGTGCACCGCCACATGCAGAAAGCGCCGTCGCAAACGGCGCGGGCCGACGGCAAGTGATCAGGGGTGGGTGATGCCAAACGCCCGCTCGAATTCGGCCGAGAACTTCTTCAGCGACTCTGCGATCTGCGTCGGCTGCTCGGCCACGTTGGTCAGCATGCGCTCGGCCGTCTCCGGCCGGTAGCGAATCAATTCCAGCGAGGCGACGATCAGCGACAGGTGGTTGTTGATGTC
>CAZHEW010000154.1:0-7664 GCA_964531815.1 uncultured Verrucomicrobiota bacterium | reverse complement strand
ACTTTGTCGCCGCGTTTGTCTTTCCCGCCCTCAAGATGAAGGAGAAGAAGTATGTTTATCGCGGGCTGGTCTATGGTTTAGGACTGTTCCTCATCGGCGTCGCGTTCTGTTACTTCCTGCTCATGCCGCTGGCGCTGGCCGCGTCGCAGAAATACTCCCAGTGGCTCGGCTTCTCCGCCTTCCAATGGAAGGCCGACGAATACATCAGCTTCGTCTGCAAGTTCATGCTCGGCATGGGGCTGGGCTTCGAAATGCCGGTGATCATTCTCACGCTGGTCAAGATCGGCATCCTCAATTACTCGATCCTGTCCAAGGCCCGCAAATACATGGTCGTCATCAACCTTTTCCTGGGCGCCGTTCTGACCACGCCGGAAGTGATCACTCAAGTCATTATGTTCCTGCCCCTGCAGGGGCTGTTCGAGATCTGCATCTGGGTGGCCTGGTATTGGGAACGGCAGGAAAAGAAGCGTGCGGCGCTACAAGGTACGGGTGAAGCGGTGCCGGAAACCTGAGCGCGATTGCGCGCCGCGTGTCGCGTGGAGGGCGGACCGAGCAGACCTGGAACCTTGATGAGAGCGGACTTGGCCACGCCGCGTTTGCAGGACTGCGCGGCGCCGGTTTGTGGGCGGGTTGAGCGCCAGGCGTGAGCGGGGGATTATCGCTCTGGCCGGAGGGCGAAGGGGTTAAGGGGGAGGTGGGCGCAAGGCGGCACCGTGAAATCTTACCATGTGGAAATGCAGGCGTTTGGGGTCAACCGGATGGCCGCAGAGCTTGCAGGGCACGGCGCCGGATGATTGGGCGACCGGCTGCGCCAGCAAGGGCTCGCGTCTTCGCTTGCGGCTGCCTCGGGCTTTGCGGCCATTCTTGCCTCGCGGCCCTTTGCGACCTGGCGGTCGCGGGCCCCGACCGCGCGATCCGGCAGCGGAGCCACTCGGCTCACTGATCAGCATATCTTGCCTTCAACATCGCCGCGAACCGGGCCGCCTTTTCCTTGCGGCGCTTTTTGGCGCTGGGCTTCTCAAAACGCCGGCGCATTCGGAACTGCTGCAAGGTCTGCTCGCGGTCCAGCTTCTTCTTAAGCCGGCGAATGGCCTTCTCTACCGGTTCGCCTTTCTTCAATCTAATTTCGGTCATAATTAACAATCATTCCACGGCCTGCGTCTGCCGGGCGCCAAACCTTGATGAATACCATTACCCGAAGATTCGCAGCGCCCGGAATCTAACAAGTTCCCCGCTGGATGCCTAGCTCAAACTGCGGCCATTCCCGCTCCGCGGTCCGGTGGCCGCCAACTCGCGGTCATCGCCGCCACTTCACGCCGCGATTTCGCGGCCGGGCGGGGTGTTGGTTCAACTTGCCGCTGCCGCCAACCGGCGGTAACCTGCGCCCATGAAGCTGGCTGATTGCCCGCGCCTGCCGGACGAGGTTGTGCATGTTGTCGAGGGCATGCTCGCTGATCTCGGTTTCTGGCGGAGGTGCATCGCAAGGACTCGCCCGCCGGCGCAGTCCCGGCTGGGTGGAGGCAGCCCCGAGCTTGCTCGGGCGCCACAAACTGTGAGCATCTCGCACCTATGAAACGCTGGGCCGCCTTGACAGTTCTGCTCTATATGGTGGTCATCTGCGTACTGTCTGGGCCCACGATTTGGGTGGCCTTCGGCGATTGGTGGAAGCCTGACAGATCAAACTCCGTGCCCCTGAGCGAGGTGCTCGAGTGTTACCAGGAATGGGGATTCTGGGTTTGGCTGGGGATAATGGGGATAGCCCAGGCCTTGTTGCTGCTCACGCCCGTCGGGGTGGCCGAGCGCCGCCCCAAGCCCCGGCGGCCACTGTTTGTCCCGGTGTTGACGGCGGCGTTCTTTCTCGGGCTCTTGCTGTTGGCAGGCATCGTGGCCGCGCTCTGCGCCGCCTTTGAGGAAGGAGGTCTTGAAGTTTTCCCGCAGATGGCTGAACTGGCTCAAGCCGATGCCGCGCACCATCCGGTCACCAGCAGAATCTGGCAAGTCGTGACGGCGGTGGCGGGGAGTGACACAACCGAGGGTCTATTTGGAACAGCCCTGGCACTGGCCCTGTGCTGGCTGGTCTGGGCAGTGGTCTTTTATTGTTCCGCCCGGTCCGATGATGCCGCCACACTAGTGAAGCGGACCACACGCTGGTTGCTGCGCGGCAGCATTCTCGAGCTACTCGTCGCAGTGCCGAGCCACATTATCGTCCGCCACCGCGGCGACTGCTGCGCGCCGGCGGGGACTTTTCTGGGCATCGCGACCGGCATCTCAATCATGCTGATGTGCTTTGGGCCGGGCGTCTTCTTCCTTTTCGCCGAGCGATTCGGCCGGCTCAAACCCAGGGGGCGAGGGGATCAAGCGCAAGACGTTCCGGCGGCAGGTGCCGAACCGCAAACCTCCTGAGCGGCACGCCGCCTCTCCCTCCGAACTTCTTGATTATCCGGAACCGCCGCGCGGATTGCGGGCCAGACCGGCGGACAGACAGCATGGGAACAGCCCGCGCGACGGCAAGAAACTCAGCCGCGCCCGCGAGGAGGCCCCTGGCACTTTTCACTGGTATCACGCCATTTTTCGAGGAGAATCCGACAACCTATGGCGAGCCAAGCCCCATCTGTTAGCGGCTCGAAGAGCGGGTTCCGGTCGCGCAGCGCTCCCGGAGCGGCCGTGCGTGAATGCACGCCCCGCGCCATCATCCTCGGCACGGTGCTGGGGATGGTCTTTGGCGCTTCGTCGCTCTACCTCGTGCTCAAGGTCGGGCTGACCGTGAGCGCCTCAATCCCAGTTGCGGTGATTTCTCTGGCGCTCTTCCGGCTCTGGTCGAAGGTCGGCGGGCGCGACGCCACCATCCTGGAGAACAATATCGTCCAGACTGCCGGGTCCGCGGGCGAGTCCATCGCTTTCGGCCTGGGCGTCACCATGCCGGCGATCCTGATTCTGGGCTTCGACCTGGAGATCAGCCGGGTGATGCTGGTAGGACTGCTCGGCAGCCTCCTTGGTATTCTGATGATGATCCCGCTGCGGCGCGCGCTGATCGTCGCGCAGCATGGCCAACTCAAATACCCCGAGGGCACCGCTTGCGCCCAGGTGCTCAAGGCCGGGGCCGGGGTGGGGATCCGGGCCTCGACCATCTTTACCGGCTTTGGAATTGGGCTGGCTTACAAAACGCTGATGGCGGCCTTCAAGCTCTGGAAAGACGTGCCGGAGAAGATATTCGGCGCCCCACTCAAGGGCGGCTCGCTCTCCGCGGAAATCTCTCCCGAATTGCTGGGCGTGGGCTACATCATCGGCCCGCGCATTGCCTCGATTATGATGGCCGGCGGCGTGCTCAGCTGCCTGGTGCTGACACCGCTCATTATGTTCTTTGGCGAAGGCCTGGACGTCGTGCTGCCACCGGGCACCAAGCCTGTTGGGCAGATGACGCCCGCCCAAATCCGCGGCGCCTACCTGCTTTACATCGGCGCGGGAGCGGTTGCCGCCGGCGGCATCATCAGCCTGCTGAGGTCCCTGCCCATCATCCTGAGCAGCATCCGGTCCGGCTTGTCGGATTTCAAGGCGGCTGCCGCAGCCCACACCTCGGTCCTCCGCACCGAGCGTGATTTGTCAATGAAGACCGTTGGCGCGGGCATCGCGGCCCTGATCCTGGCCATTCTGGCGGCGCCCTCGCTGCACATGAACATCCTGGGGGCGGTGATGATTGTGGTATTCGGCTTCCTGTTCGTCACCGTGTCATCCCGGTTGACGGGTGAGATTGGCTCCTCGTCCAACCCCATCTCCGGCATGACCGTCGCCACCCTGCTGCTCACCTGCCTGGTGTTTTTGCTCGTGGGCTGGACGGGCGGAACCTACTACGTGACCGCCCTGTCGGTCGGAGGCATTGTCTGCGTCGCCGCCTCCAACGCCGGCGCCACCTCGCAGGATCTGAAGACCGGCTACCTGGTTGGCGCCACGCCCAAGTACCAGCAGATCTCAATTCTCATCGGCGCGGCCGTGAGCGCGCTTCTGCTCGGCCCGATCCTGCTGGGGTTGAACCGGACTGCCACGGTCTATGTGCCCGCGGTCCAAGTCGCACCCGGTCTGCATGCACCGGCAGATGCAAAGTTGGGCGCGATGGAGACTCTGCGAGGTTCCCAGGCGCAGTCGGATGCGCAAGCCTACCGCACCTGGCAGAAGACCGACGCCTCCGGCGGCCCGCCAGGCAAGTATCTCGTGGACGCTTCCGGCGCGGCCGTCTGGCTGGTGGATCCGGGCATCAACGGGGCCTTCAAAGCGCGGCCTGACGGCAGCGAGGTGCGGAAGTTCGACGCGCCCAAGGCCACTCTCATGAGCTACATCATCAAGGGCATGCTCGATCGCAAGCTGCCCTGGGCCCTGGTGTTGTTCGGAGTCATGATAGCGTTCGTGCTGGAGTTGTGCGGCGTGTCCTCGCTTGCCTTCGCTGTCGGCGCCTACCTGCCGATTTCCTCCTCGGCCCCCATATTCATTGGGGGGATGGTGCGCTGGCTGCTGGATCAGCGCATGCGGCGCGCCTCGCGTGAGCACAAGCTCGACGAGGCCGCGCTGGCCGCCGAAAGCGACAAGAGCCCCGGCGTGCTGCTGGCCAGCGGCTACATCGCCGGCGGGGCGATCGCGGGCATCGTCATCGCTTTCGTTGCGGGAGTGCTGGGCAACCTCGATGCGCGCATCACGAAATGGGCTGAAGCTTTCAACCCCTTCTTCGCGGGGCCAAAAGCGGATTGGCTGGCATTGATCCCGTTCGCTGCCCTGACCGGTTTCCTGTATCTGACGGGCCGGCAGGCGCTGCCGACGCCGCCTCCGCTTCGGCAGGACGAGCCGGGCAGCAAGCCCTGATCTGGAGCCCGCTGTAAACGCGGCGCCTGGTGAGCAACGTTCGCCCCTGGGAGCCTGAATTGACGCCCATGAGGCTGAACGCTAGCTTGTACTAGATGACTGACTTAGCTGCTGTATCGTCCCCTGGCACGGACCGCTTGGCGGTGCGCCAAGCGATGCCGCGCGCGCAGTTTGAGGCGCTGGCGCGCGAGATTCTTGCGCTCAAGAAGAACCTCAACGCGGTCATCCTCGCCCACAATTACCAGGTGCCTGAGATTCAGGACACTGCCGATTACGTCGGGGACTCGCTCGGGCTTGCGCAGCAAGCCGCCCAGACCAAGGCGGACGTAATCGTGTTCTGCGGCGTTCATTTCATGGCCGAGACCGCCAAGATACTGAGCCCGGACAAGATTGTCGTGCTGCCGGACAAAGACGCGGGCTGCTCTCTGGAGGAAGCTTGCCCGGCCGACAAGCTGGCTGCGTTCCAACAGACTAATCCCAACTTCTATACTGTCACCTACATCAACTGCAGCGCCGCCGTGAAGGCGCTCAGCGACGTGATCTGCACCAGCGGCAACGCGGCGAAAATCGTTAACGCCGCGCCCAGGGACAAGGACCTGCTGTTCGTGCCCGACGAGAACCTCGGCCAGTGGGTGATGGAGCAGACCGGCCGGCCCATGACGCTGTGGCGGGGCAACTGCTATGTGCACGTCGAATTCCGCCGCGAGAGCCTGTTGCG
This sequence comes from uncultured Verrucomicrobiota bacterium, assembly GCA_964531815.1. Lineage (GTDB taxonomy): Bacteria > Verrucomicrobiota > Verrucomicrobiia > Limisphaerales > UBA8199 > UBA8199. The sequence goes on along the minus strand of CAZHEW010000154.1, from coordinate 2,098 downwards.
CGCGAAGCGGGCGCACCCGGAGGCGAAGGTGGTGGTGCATCCCGAGAGCCTGCGCGAGGTGCGCGAGCTGGCCGACTCCGTGTGCTCGACCGAGAAGATGATCGCCTACTGCCAAACCAGCGCAGCCAGGCAGTTCATTATTGTCACCGAGTCCGGCATCATCCACCGGCTCCGGAAGGAATGTCCGGGCAAGGAGTTCATTCCCGCGCCGATCTTCGACCCGCTGCGCGCCCCGACCGACCCCTGCCGCTGCAGCGAGTGCAAGTACATGAAGCTGAACACGCTTGAGAAGGTGCGCGACTGCATTAAGAACCTCTCGCCGCGCATCGACCTGCCCGCCGAGATCATCCGCCGCGCCCAGTTGCCCATCCGGCGGATGCTGGAAATCTCAGCCCGCTAGGGCTGCGCCATTGACCGGAGCGTGCCCGCGGGCGGCGGCGGCACGCCGCCAGTTGGGGGGGCTCGGCTTATTGCACGCGGAGGAAAAACGCGTGGATGAGTTCGTTCGCGTGGACCAAAGCCGAGCCAGTCAGTTGCTTGCCCACGTAATGAAAGTCTATGCCGTAACCGACGGACGCGAACGAGCGTTCTTCGGCAGCGATGATTTCGGCCAGAAACGCCTCGGCGAGCCTACGGTAGTCCGGTTCAGACTGGCTGGGCAGGCCGGGCCTCGAGGGGGTAGCGGACCCAGCCGCGCTCCTTCCATCGGGGTGGAGCGGTGACGCCTCGAATAGTTCCTCCAGGGCATAGCTCCGAACCAACTTGGGGTGCAGCCTGGCGTAGGCGGAAGGCAGGGAGATCATCTCCAGACCGGCAGGTCTCCCGCCGATGAACACCAACAATCCCGCCTGGTTGGCAACGGGAGCAAAGACCTGAGCGCAATGGTGGAGGCCGCGTTCATGGACTTTGAAGACGTCGCTCAGAGCGGAGGTTGGGGAGGGAGTGGCGGCCTTGGCCTGCAACCTGGCGATGCCTGACCAGACTTCCTCCTGGCCGGACTCGGGGGCGCCACGGTCCGCAAGAGCGCGGTGCACGGCACGTTTTTTCCGCGAGCGGATCCCGTAGGCCAGCATGTTGCCGGATTCCTTGAAGGCCTTGGATGTGTAGGCCCAGCGGCCACGCTCGGTGCAGATGACCGGGATTCTGGTCTTTGCGACTGGTTTAACCAGGATCGAGGCATCAAGAACCCGGTTCTTCTTGCCGCCAGCGAGTTCCTCCCCGTCCACGAGCAGGACGGGCGTATCGCTGCGATTGACGACCCGCAGTTCAGGCACAGACCCGGGAGCGGAGATTTCGGTGATCGCGATGTCCCAATCAGCCAGGGCTTCGCTGAGCGTGCGGTATTGGAATTCACCGTCCCCCTCGGCGATGAGCGGCATGACGGCAAGGCCATCGCACGTCTGAACTGCTCCAAACTTCAATGCCCGCACTCTGCTGCCAATCACCTTCTCCATCCGCGTGATCTCTCTGCAATAGATGGTTGCTTTGAAGCCGAACTACCTGCCGCCGGAGTCACTGCGTCAATGCCAACCCGGACTCCCAGGAGCTCACACCGGTCCATCCGGTGCGGGCACGGCTTCGTATCCAGTTATTAATACGGTGGAAAGCGGCAAATCTTGCAGGGAAGTTCGCTGTTATCGTCCTTCCGCCAGGCAATCCTGCCAGGCGGCGCCCGTCGGCCAGCCGCCGGAGTCAGCGGAAATGACATTGCGGCCCAGGGCGGACCTTGGTAGCGTATTGGTATGAAATGGGATCCGTTTTGCGACGGCCCCGCGTTGGAGAGTATCCCCTGCCGGGCGCAAGTCGCGCAGTTTGACCAACTGGTCGCGAACCAGGGCCAAGTCTGTTTTCACGTTCCTCGCCAGGGCGCCCGCCCTGCCTCCCTGCAATAGCGCGATCCCGTCAGAGCGAATTCGCCAAAGGATTGTATTGTGAGCGCGGTCTGTTTGCGCCGCAGAGAAAAAGAATATGCCCCGCCGTCTTTTAGTTGAAATCAGAGAAATGCAGGTGGATGACATCCCAGCCGTGGTGGAACTGGGAAACACGTTGTTCACCGCCGAGACCTCGCCCACCCTTTACCGCTGTTGGGAAGAAGCCG
>CAZHEW010000153.1:0-7668 GCA_964531815.1 uncultured Verrucomicrobiota bacterium | reverse complement strand
AAATCAGGGTTGTGGATACGACTCTAGATGACGGGATCATCATCAAGTGCATGAAGAAGGATCCTGCCAAGAATGAAGAGGAGGGACTTAAGGATATATATCGCCGCCTGCGGCCAGGCGACCCCCCGACCACGGCTAATGCCCGGGCCCTGATCAAACGATTGTTCTTTGATCCCAAGCGCTATGATTTGGGCCGCGTTGGCCGTTACAAGATTAACCAAAAGCTGGGCATAAAGGGCGGAGACTCGCGCATACTCACCAAGACTGATCTTGTCGCCGCCACGAAGTACCTTTTGCGCCTGAAGAAAGGCGAAGGCAGCCTGGATGATATTGACCACTTGGGCAGCCGCCGGGTGCGCACGGTGGGAGAACTGCTTGCCAACCAATGCCGGGTTGGGTTGGCCCGCACTGAGCGTCTTGTCAAAGAGAGGATGACGTTGTTTGATCAGGGCGTGGAATCGATGTCGCCGCAGAAGCTCATCAATCCCAAAGCCCTCTCGGCGGTCATCCGCGATTTCTTCGGTCGCAGCCAACTTTCTCAGTTCATGGACCAAATCAACCCGCTTGCGGAGTTAACACACAAGCGGCGGTTGTCGGCCCTCGGGCCGGGCGGCCTTTCGCGCGATCGGGCCGGGTTTGAGGTTCGCGACGTACACCCGTCGCACTACGGACGTATATGTCCGGTGGAAACGCCGGAAGGACCTAACATAGGTTTGATCGCCTCCTTGGCGACGTTTGCCCGCATCAACGATTTCGGGTTCCTGGAGACTCCTTATCGCAAGGTCGAAGGCGGTCGCGTTACCGGCCATTTGGATTACCTCACGGCTGATCGCGAGGAGTCGTTTGTTATCGCCCAGGCCAATTCTCCGGTTGATGACAAAGGCAAGTTTACGACCGAACGCGCTGTTTGCCGGGGGAAGGGAGACTTTATTGATGTCGAGCCGCCCAGAGTTGATTACATGGACGTCTCGCCCAAGCAACTTGTGTCTGTGGCCGCCAGCCTGATTCCATTTCTGGAGCACGACGATGCGAACCGTGCGTTGATGGGATCCAACATGCAGCGGCAAGCGGTGCCACTGCTCGTCACCGAGGCGCCACTGGTCGCTACCGGGCTTGAAGAACGCGTCGCGCGTGATTCACGAGCGGTCATTGTTGCCGAAGATTCCGGCAAAGTCGCTTCCGTCCCCGGCGGTCAGATTGTTATCACCGAGAACGGCAAACTGCCTGAGGGCAAGAAGAAGATCAAGCATGAGCCGGCAAAGGGTGTTTATGTTTACCCGGTCCGCAAGTTCATGCGTTCTAATGCCGCCACCTGTATTAATCAGAAGATTCTTGTCAAGAAGGGAGAGACGGTCAAGAAGGGGCAGGTCATTGCCGATGGTCCCTGCACTCAAGGCGGCGAATTGGCTCTGGGGCGCAATGTGCTGGTCGCCTTCATGCCATGGAACGGTTACAACTTCGAGGATGCCATTCTCGTAAGCGAACGCATCGTCAAGGAAGATGTATTCACTTCTATCCACATTGATGAGTTTGAAGTCGGTGCGCGCGACACCAAACTGGGGCCCGAAGAAATCACCCGCGACATTCCGAATCTCGGCGACGAAGCTCTCAGGAATCTTGGACCTGATGGTGTTATTCGGGTCGGTGCGGAGGTAAAACCAGGGGATATCCTGGTCGGCAAGATAACGCCCAAGAGCGAAACCGAGTTGGCTCCGGAAGAGCGTTTGCTCAGGGCGATTTTTGGCGAAAAGGCCGCCGACGTGAAAGACACATCCCTCAAGGTTCCATCGGGCACCTATGGCATTGTGATGGATGTAAAGGTCTCAGCCAAGAAGGAGTCAGACCGCGACACCAAGGCTTCCGCGAGCGAAGAAAAACGACATGCCAAGGAGGTCGAAGAAGAGTACAAGCGAAAGACCGATGAGTTGCGCGAGCAACTCACCGAGGCGCTCAGCAACATCCTCTTGGGTGAGAAGATTCCGCTTGATGTTGTCAACAGCGAAACCGGCGAGATCATTATTCCCGCCAATCGCAAGATCACCAAGACACTGTTGCGGAAGCTGGCGCAGGTCTACGACCGCATCGAGATCGATCCGTCGCCGATTCGTAACAAGATTAATGAGATCATCGGCAGCTTTAAGAAGAAGTTTGACGACCTGCAAATGCAGTACGATGAAGAGGTTGAACGTGCTGAATCCGGCGAAGGGGTTGATAGTGGGGTTATCAAGTCCGTCAAAGTCTATATCGCTTCCAAACGCAAGCTTTCGGTCGGAGATAAAATGGCCGGCCGCCACGGCAATAAGGGGGTCGTCGCAAAGATTATGTCCGAAGAGGATATGCCGTTTCTCGCCGACGGGACGCCGGTGGATATCGTTTTGAACCCACTGGGCGTGCCTTCACGCATGAACGTCGGGCAAGTGCTGGAAACACATCTGGGATGGGCGGCAAGACTGCTAGGCCTGAATTTCGCCACTCCAGTGTTCGATGGAATAAAGGAAAAGGATATCCGCAGTTATCTGAAGCAAGCCAAGTTGCCGGAGCACGGCAAGACCCGCCTTTTCGACGGGCGAACGGGTGAAGCCTTCGACCAGGAGATTGTGGTCGGGTATATCTACATGATGAAACTCGGACACCTCGTGGCCGACAAGATCCATGCGCGGGCGGTTGGTCCGTACTCGTTGGTTACCCAGCAACCGCTGGGTGGCAAGGCGCAATACGGCGGTCAGCGCTTTGGAGAAATGGAAGTCTGGGCTATGGAAGCCTATGGTGCCGCCTACACCTTGCAGGAACTGTTGACGGTCAAGTCCGACGACGTCCAGGGTCGCACTCGAATATATGAGAATATTGTCAAAGGTGACAATAGTTTGGAGGCAGGTATTCCTGAGTCATTCAACGTGCTCGTAAAAGAAATGCAGTCGCTGGGGCTCGATGTGAAGGTGGGTTACTCCAATCCGCTGGATCAGCCGTCCGAACCCATCCTGCCCCTCGCGGCCGTTTAGTGCTCAAGTGTTACCGCCAGAAGTCATTATCGCAGTCTCTTAACGTATGATTAGCACCAAAGAAAGCGCCCGAGAATTGCTGGGTTTGGAAAAGGTCAATCAGGTCGAACACGTGGCGATTAGCGTAGCATCGCCTGACGCCATCCGGTCCTGGTCCAAAGGGGAAGTCAAGAATCCAGAAACCATCAATTATCGTACCTTCAAGCCGGAGAAAGGCGGGTTGTTCTGTGAACGCATTTTCGGCCCGGTCAAAGACTGGGAATGCTCATGCGGCAAATTCAAACGAATTAAGCACCGCGGAGTCATCTGTGATCGCTGCGGGGTGGAGGTGACGCTCGCGCGCGTGCGGCGCGAGCGTATGGGGCATATCGAGCTTGCGGTGCCGGTCTGTCATATCTGGTTCTTCAAGTGCATGCCCTCTCGGATTGGTTTGGTGCTCGATATGACCGCCCGCAATCTCGAACGGGTGGTTTATTATGAAGACTACGTGGTTATTGACCCTGGCTCAACGCCCCTCAAACAGAATCAACTCTTGAGCGAGCACGAATATCGCGAAGCCCTTGAGACTTATGGCTCGGAGGAGTTCGTTGCCAAGATGGGCGCTGAAGCTGTGCGCGATGCGCTGTCGAAAGTGGACCTCGGCAAGCAAATTGGCCTTCTGCAGACAGCCATGGGTGAGACCAAGAGCAAGCAAATCCGAAAGAAGATTGCCAAGCGCATAAAGCTGCTACAAGGGCTGCAGTCTTCCAAGAGCCGGCCGGAATGGATGATCCTTACGGTGCTGCCGGTCATTCCACCGGACCTGCGGCCTCTGGTGCCCCTCGAGGGGGGGCGTTTTGCCACCTCCGATCTCAACGACCTTTATCGCCGCGTAATTAATCGTAATAACCGGTTGAAGAACCTGCTTCAGCTCAAAACCCCGGAGGTTATCATCCGAAACGAGAAGCGCATGCTGCAGGAGGCGGTCGACGCTCTGTTCGATAACGGCCGGCACGGTCGTGCCGTAACTGGAGCGGGTAATCGAGCCTTGAAGTCGCTTAGCGATATGCTTAAGGGCAAGAGTGGGCGTTTCCGTCAGAACCTTTTGGGCAAGCGCGTTGACTACTCTGGCCGATCGGTCATTGTGATCGGGCCGGAACTCAAACTGCATCAGTGCGGATTGCCGAAGAAGATGGCGCTCGTCCTGTTCGAGCCCTTCATCATCCGACGCCTTAAGGAACTGGGCTATGTTCACACCGTGCGTTCGGCAAAGAAGCTAATCGAACGTCAAACCACTGAAGTGTGGGACATCCTCGATGAAGTGACGCGCGGGCACCCCGTGCTTCTGAATCGCGCACCTACCCTGCATCGCTTATCAGTTCAAGCCTTTGAGCCGCAACTCATCGAAGGAGAAGCCATTCGCATCCATCCATTGGTCTGCACGGCCTACAACGCAGACTTTGATGGTGACCAGATGGCCGTGCATGTCCCGCTATCCGTCGAAGCGCAGTTGGAGGCGCGGTTGCTGATGATGGCGCCCAACAACATGTTCAGTCCATCAAGCGGCCGGCCGATCATCACCCCGACGCAGGACATCACCTTGGGCTGCTTCTACCTGACTGCGGAGCCGCGGACGGCAATGCCGGTGGATTCGAGGCAGCTGCACCTGTTTGGCTCGAAGACCGAGGTTGTCTTCGCCTTCCACGACGGCGCAGTCAAGACTCATGACCGGATTCGCCTGGCGAATCCGGATTATGGAAAGCAGACGGTATTTGGCGATGCTAACAGGAAAGTGATTGAAACCACGGTGGGCCGGGTCTTCTTCAGCGAAATCTGGCCTGAGGAATTGGGCTTTCCGAACAAGCCAGTGAAGAAGAGCGAGCTCGGCGATCTGATCTGGCGTTGTTACAAGACTTGTGGTCATGACAAGACGGTGGCGATGCTGGACAAGCTGAAAGAACTGGGCTTCCGTGAGGCTACGCGCGCCGGTGTTTCGATTGGTATCGACGACATGATCATTCCCAAAGAAAAGGACCAGGAAATCGACGCCGCCCAGAAACAGATCAGAGAAGTCGAGAAACAATATCGCAAAGGCGTCATAACTCCCGGCGAGCGTTACAACAAGATCATTGACATCTGGACGCACTGCACGGACCAGATTGCCAACGTAATGTTGAAGACGCTCGAGCACAACCAAGGCAAGAAGGAATACAACCCAGTGTCGCTTATGGTCGGTTCCGGTGCGCGTGGCAATCGGCAGCAGGTCCGTCAGCTTGCCGGTGTGCGCGGTTTGATGGCCAAGCCGTCGGGCGATATCATTGAGAAGCCGATTCTCTCCAATTTTCGTGAGGGGCTCACTGTGCTCGAGTACTTCATCTCGACCCACGGCGCCCGCAAAGGGCTAGCTGACACAGCGCTCAAGACTGCCGATTCCGGCTACATGACCCGCAAATTGGTGGATGTGGCCCAGGATGTGATTATTCGTGAGGAAGATTGTGGCACGACCAATGGCATTTGGGTGCAGGCCATTTATGAAGGTGAAGATGAGGTCGTTAAACTCGGGGAACGCCTCGTGGGCCGTTTCTCCAGTGATGACCTCCCCAACCCACAGCAGCCGAAAGAACTGCTCGTCAAGGCGAACGAGGAAGTTGATGAGGTCAGGGCTCGGCTAGTTGATGATGCCGGCGTTGAGAGAGTTAAGATCCGCTCCGTGCTGACCTGCGAAAGCAAGCACGGCGTATGTATCTGTTGCTACGGCCGCAACTTGGCCACGGGCGTGCGGGTCAAGCTGGGCGAAGCGGTCGGCATCATCGCTGCGCAATCCATCGGTGAGCCGGGCACGCAGCTCACCATGCGTACGTTTCACATCGGTGGCACCGCCTCCCAGGTGTTCAAGGTGCCGCAGATCAAGGCCAAGCACGATGGCACCATGCGTTACAACGAACTGCGCTTGGTGACCCTGGAAGACGGTACCAACATCGTCCTGAACAAGAATGGTAGCGTCTCCATCCTCGGCGATGATGGGCGCGAGTTGGAGCAGCACCCGGTGGTTATTGGCGCGGTGATTTCAGTCACGGACGGTGGCAAGGTCAAGAAAGGGGATACCTTCGTCCAATGGGATCCCTATAACGTGCCGATTCTCTCGGAGAAAGCTGGCTTGGTGAAATTCCACGACATCATTGAGGGGGTTACGATGAAGCAGGAGACTGACGAAACAACCGGTCAGGAGGCCATGGTTGTGATCGAGCACAAGGAGGATCTGCACCCGCAAATTATTATTTGTGATGACCGGGGTGAACCTGCCGCTAATTATCCGATTCCTTCCGGTGCCCACATTGTTGTTGCGGAAGGCGACAAAATTGTCGCGGGTACCTTAATGGCGAAGACGCCGCGCAAGACATCAAAGACCAAGGACATCACAGGGGGTCTGCCCCGGGTGGCCGAGCTCTTTGAAGCCCGTCGGCCGAAAGACGCCGCCGAGATTTCCAAGATTGAGGGAATCGTGGATTTCGGTCCCAGCGTTCGCGGGAAGCGCTGCATTATCATCAAAGACCAGCAGACTGCGGTGGAAGAGGAGCACCTTATTCCGATCGGCAAACACGTTATTGTTTTCAAAGGCGATTATGTGAAGAAGGGCCAGCAACTTACAGAAGGGCCGGTCGATCCTCACGAGATATTGGACATCTGCGGTCCGCAGGAGCTACAGGAACACCTCGTCAACGAAGTCCAGGAAGTGTATCGGCTGCAGGGCGTGACTATCAACGACAAGCACGTTGAAATAATCGTGCGGCAGATGTTGCGCAAAGTACGCATAACCGAACCGGGTGACACGGGATTCCTCTGGGGCGAGCAGGTGGACAAACTCGACTTTGAAGAGGAGAATTCGCGCGTTGAGAAGATGGGGGGCCAAGCTGCTGAGGCCCAGCCAGTCCTGCTCGGCATTACCAAAGCCTCGCTGGAGACCGAGAGTTTTTTGAGCGCCGCGTCTTTCCAAGATACCACCCGCGTGTTGACGGAGGCGGCTACGCGTGCCAAGGTTGACTATTTGCGCGGGTTCAAGGAAAACGTCATTATGGGCCATATCATCCCTGCAGGCACGGGCTTCGACTACCATCGCAAGGCTCGGCTCAAACCGCTAGTGGAGTTCGGCGAAGAGGAGCCGGAACAGCTTAAAGCCCTGACAACCAGCGAGAATCCGCTCTTGGCGTAACCGGACTCGTCCTGTTTCACAGCAACGGACCCAGGAACTCAAAAGTGCATTTGGTCCAATAAAAACGGGCCTAGAATCATCGTTCTAGGCCCGTAAATTGGTTGCGGGGGCTGGATTTGAACCAGCGACCTTCAGGTTATGAGCCTGACGAGCTACCGGGCTGCTCCACCCCGCGATTTCTAAGCCGATGCTCATAATGCCGCACCTTGGCGCCAGCGCAAGCGCATTTATGGAGAAATTTTTTGGACGCGCCTTGGATTGGGGCTGGCAGACGCCAGGCGGCTGGCGGGAACCAAACCGGGTTCAGTTGCCGGATGGCTTTGGGGATCAACTACATCGCCACCGCTGCCGGCAGCAGACCCATGATGCGGGCTGTGACTCTCATAGCGATGGGGCTAAGGGTGAAAGCCACATCTCCGGGCCGGCCGTCATCCGATGGATCATTTGTCCGTGCCGGTCACGGACAACATTTACACCGGA
>CAZHEW010000152.1:0-7697 GCA_964531815.1 uncultured Verrucomicrobiota bacterium | reverse complement strand
ACTGGCCTTTACCTCTATCCGGCCGTTGACACCAGCCACGGCAACGTGATCGCCAACGGTCTGGGGCTGGGCGGCAAGACATCCGGACGCGTCACGACGGGCGACTGCAACAATGCCAACACGCTGGACTTCAAAGGCAATGCCAGCGTCTATGGCAACGGCGACAACATGGACTCCTATGGCTTTGCCTGGGTCTTCTCCCCCGCCGGCGGCGCGCCTAAGATTACGATCGGCACGGATGACGGCAACCGTGTCTGGATTAACGGCAGCCTGATCAACGACACCGACGCCGCACGCGGACTCACACGGGATCAGGACGTCACCGGCGCGGTGACCCTGCCCGTGGGCTGGAGCCGGGTGCTGTTCAAGGTTCACAACTTCACCGGCGGCTTCCAGGGCACGATGAGTTTGCGCAACGGCAGCAACGTTAACCTCAACGAGCCTGCGGTCAACGTCTTCGACCTGGGCGGTTACTACAGCTATGGCGTTGGCTACGAGCAGGATGCCTGGTATCCCTTCGTCTATGTCACCACCTTCTGCAGCGGCGACAACCCCGCCCCCGGCGCCGACTTCTACGGCAACACGACCACGGTGACGGCTGGCGGCACGGCGGCAGCCAACGGCCCAGTGCCGTTGTGGCAGGTGATGCACTACGAATGGGGCTACGGCCTGAGCGGCGACACCGACTATGCCGCCGTCAGTTCCGGCAGCAATACCTGGGCGCACACGCAAACCGCCGTCACGGGACACCGGCGCTTCCACTTCTTCGCCGTCAGCAAGTCCGGCCGAACCTCGTTCCAGAACAGTGGTCAGACTGGCGGCTCCAACTGGGGTGGGGGCGGCGGCGGCACCTACATGGATGTCTATGTGGATAACGTAGCGCCACAGAACCCGGCCTTCTCCAGTGCTGCCGCGGCCAGCCCGGGCCAGATTAACCTTGCCTGGTCCCTCCCGCTGGACCAGGGCGTGGGCATCGCGGCCGGCGCCGCCGAAGCCGCGGACGAGGCCAGCAACAGCTCGGCCAATTACTACCGGGTTGGCGACGTCGGTGCCCGGGTATATCGCAATGGCTCGGCCATCGCTGGCTGGGGCACGGCTTTGACCGCGACTGACACCGGCTTGACCGCTAACACTCAATACACCTACACACTCGAAGCCCGCGACAACCAGACCGAAACGCGCGGTCCCTGGCACAACGCCACCGGTCAGCAGGGCTCAATCGCAGTCTGGACGCTCTCTGCTCCTCCCGGGGCGGACAGCGTCCTGCCGGATCAGGCGACTCTGCCGGTTGGCAGCAATGTCACCTGGACGGCCGTCAACGGATTCGGCCCCGGCCAGGTCCAGTACTACCGCTATGCCTGGAGCACCTCCCCCACGCACACCTGGACTGGCAGCGAGACCCAGTGGTCCAGCGGCACCCTGGTCACGGCGCCCGACTCGGCTGGCACCTGGTACCTGCATGTCAAAGGCTACAATGGCGCGGATGTTGCGAATGGTACCTTTGACTATCCAGTGACGGCCACCCCGCCACCTGCCTCCGCCACCGCCCTGGTCTCGTCGGAAAACCCCTCGACGGAGGGATCGAACGTGACCTTTACCGCAACGGTGGCCGCAGTGCCGCCAGCAACAGGCACCCCGAGCGGCGATGTCGTCTTCCTGGCCAACAGCGTGCCCTTCAGCACCAACGTCCTGGTCAGCGGCGTCGCCAGCGCCAGCACAGCCGCCCTGCCGGTTGGCACCAACACAGTCGTGGCCGAGTATGCCGGCGACGTCATCTTTGCCGGCAGCAGTGACCATCTCGAGCAGGTGGTGCAGAGCCTGGTCGCGTGCAGTCAGACCAATGCGATAGTGGGCATTGCGGACAACCAGGACGGCACCTTCACCCTGACGTTCCTCGGCACGCCGCAGGCGCAGTATTATGTGCTGGGCAGCGCGGAAGTGGCCGCGCCGATGAGCAGTTGGGTGGTATTGGCGGGCAGCACCAACACGGTGACCGACCCCGGCGGCCTGTGGCAAATCACGGTCACGAACACGGCGGCCCGGCGGTATTATCGTTCGACGGCAGTGGTCCCTTGTCCCTAACCGCACTGCGCCTTGTGGCGCAGAGCGTGGTCCACAAGCACAAGGGCGGTCATCGCCTCGACCATCGGCACCGCCCGCGGGAGCACGCAGGGATCATGACGGCCGCGCGCCCTTAGGGTGGTGTTCTTGAGTTGGGTGTCCACCGTGTCTTGCTCGCGCATAACCGTCGCGACCGGCTTGAAGGCGACCCGGAAGTAGATGGTCTGGCCGTTCGAGATGCCGCCCTGAATCCCGCCGGAACGATTGGAGGTGGTAAAGACTTTGCCGCCCCGGGCGCGGAACGGGTCGTTGTGCTGCGTGCCCGTGAGGAGGATGCCGCCGAAGCCCGAACCGATCTCAAACCCCTTGGACGCCGGCAGGCTCAGCATGGCCTTGGCCAAGTCCGCTTCGAGCCGATCGAAGACGGGCTCGCCCCAACCCGGCGGAACGCCCCGCGCCACCCCTTCGACAATGCCACCGACAGTGTCGCCGGCCCGGCGTGTCTCTTCAATCAGCCGGATCATTCTGACCGCCGCCAGGCGGTCCGGACAGCGAACAACGTTGGATTCGATGGCCCTGGCCTTGACCCGCTCGGGGTCGGCTTTGGCGACAATGCGCTGAACCTGTTTCACGTAAGCGAGCACTTCCACACCAAAGCGGTCGCGGAGAATCTTTTTGGCAATGGCGCCCGCCGCCACGCGTCCCACGGTCTCACGCGCGCTGGTGCGCCCGCCACCGGGCCAGGCGCGAATGCCAAACTTGGCCTGATAGGTGTAGTCGGCATGCGAAGGGCGGAACTTGCGGGCCATTTCGGTATAGGCTTCGGGCCGGGCATCCTCGTTCTTGACCCAGAGGCAGATGGGCGTCCCAAGTGTCTTCCGCTCAAACGTGCCGGAGAGGATTTGCACGGTGTCCGATTCCTTTCGCGGTGAGACAATCCTGGACTGGCCGGGCCGGCGGCGGTCCAACTCCGGCTGAATGTCGGCCTCGGTCAATGCGAGCCGGGGCGGACAGCCATCCACGACCACGCCGACCCCGCCGCCATGTGATTCCCCCCAGGTCGTGATGCGAAACAGGTGCCCAAAGGTGTTTGCCATGCGCTCAGCTTGCGGGAACGGCCCGCAGCGGTCAAATCCGTAACGGGCGGCCCGCTCAGACCTGGCCCGCGCTTACCAGGGCGGCGAAGCGCTCAAAGCTCCGATCGTAAGTGCGCTCGACCTCCTTGGGGAAGCAACAGCCGGGAAGCTGGCGCATGCCCAGGTGGTATTGCAGGCATTCGCAGCAGACGCCGTGCCTGTCACAGCCCGGGTAGGTGCAATTGCAGAAGCGCGCGTTGCTCGACTTTTTGCATTCCATAGCAAGGGTTTAAGTGCCTGGCTCCTCGCCGTCAACTCTGATTGAAATGCCAGCTTCACTTCTTTGCGCCGGGCAACTATAACAATGCCGATGGCATTCAAAGACTTTTCAGCGCAGGCGCAGGGTGTGGAGCTGCTGCAACGCGCGCTCGAACGCAAGCGGCTGGCGCACGCCTACCTGTTTGCTGGCCACCACCTTGAGCCGTTGGAAGCCCTGGCGCGCACGCTGGCCCAGACCTTGAACTGCCAGCACCCTGTCCAACGCCGCGGCGCGGCGGTTGATTGCTGCGACCGCTGCCTGGGTTGCCAGAAGGTTCAAGACGGCAATCACGCCGACGTGTTCTGGGTGCGCCCTGAGTCCAAGTTGCGCCAGATCAAGATCGGCCAGATCGTCCACCGCGAAAAGAGTCCTCCCCGCGTGCTGCTGGACGTCGTGAATCTCAAGCCTACGGAGAGCAGATACAAGGTCGGCATTATCGTTGCCGCCGACCGTATGACGGATGAGGCGGCCAACGCCTTTCTCAAGACTCTCGAAGAGCCGCCGCCCCATTCGGTGCTGATTCTGCTCACGACGGAGCCGGAGCGTTTGCTGGAGACCATTCTGTCGCGTTGCCTGCGCTTGAATTTCGCCGGTGAGGGACCGCAGGCATTGGCCCCGGCGCAGATCGAGTGGCTGAGCGCATTCAGCGAGATGGCGGCGTCCAACCAGAAGAGCCTGTTGGGCCGCTACCGACTCATGGATGTGCTGCTTCGAAAACTAAAGGCAGTCAGGAGCAACATCGAGGAAACCCTCAACGCGCGCTCGCCGCTGGAGAAGTACGAAGAAGCCGACGCTGGTTTGCGCGACAAATGGGAGCAGGAACTTAATGCCACCGTGGAAGCCGAATACCGCCGTCAGCGGGCGGACTTCCTGTTGGCCCTTCAATGGTGGCTGCGCGATGTCTGGCTCCAGACTTTGGGGGGAGCCGGGGTCCGTGGTCCGTGGTCCGTGGTCCGTGGTCCGGCCGGGGCCGGGACGGGTGGGCAGGAGCCATCTACCCTCGACTCCCTGCTGGTTTTTCCGCAACTGGCAGGGACGCAGCAGGTGGCGCAGCGGCTCTCGCCCAGGGCGGCACTGGAGAACCTGCGCATCATCGAGGAGCTCCAGCGCTGGCTCCAAACCAACGTCCAGGAAGCGCTGGCCCTGGAGGTCGGACTGCTGAAACTCCACCTGTAGCTTGAAATCCCAGGCGCAACCTGCAAAGGCCCTGCGAACCGAGCGGCTGGCAGCTGTTTTTGCCGGCCTGTTGGGGGCGTTTCTGGGCTTGTCACTGTTGAAGTTCGGCAACCCGCCGATCACCGAGCAGTGGGTGACCGCCCCGAAGGGGTTGTATGAGTTCCTGTTCGGGTATCCATGGCCGATTGCCTGGGCGTACGGGGCGCTGGCTTTAGTCGCCGGCTTGGGCGCAGCGGTTGCGCGCTGGAAATCCACCGCGCCAGGCTGGGTGCTCGCGTTGCCGCTCATCTGGCTGGCCTGGCAGTGTATCGCCGCCACCCAGTCAGCCGATCCCGGGTTTACGGGCGCCACACTCAAACACTTCGCCGCGTGCGTGCTTTGCTTCTACCTCGGCTACTTCTCGCTAAGCCGGGTCGGGCGACTCTGGCTGTTCTGGGTTGGCCTGCTCGGTGCGCTGCTGCTGGTTTTGGCTGTCGGTTGCGAGCAGCATTTTGGCGGACTCAGGCAGTCACGTCAGTACTTCTTCCTGTACGTGTATCCTCAGATGAACGAAGTGTCGCCGGACTACCTGAAGCGGATCACCAGTGAGCGCATATTTGGGACGCTCTTTTATCCCAACACCCTGGCGGGGGTCTTGCTGCTGCTGCTGCCGGTGGTTCTAACCGTCCTATGGCAACTGCGTGCGTTTCTGACACCGGCGGCCCGTTGCCTCCTGATCGGCGTGGTTGGTTTTGGCAGCCTGGCCTGTCTCTACTGGTCCGGCTCGAAGGGCGGCTGGTTACTGATGCTGCTGCTTGGCCTGCTGGCGCTGCTGCGCGTGCGGTTTAGCCGGCGTCTCAAGACGCTGCTGGTAACCGGGATTCTGCTTGCCGGGCTGGCCGGGTTCTTCTGGAAATACGCCGCATTTTTCCAGAAAGGGGCGACGAGCCTTACCGCCCGGTTCGATTATTGGCGCGCCGCCGTCCAAACGGTTGACGCCAAGCCGCTGTTCGGAACCGGTCCGGGCACCTTCGCCATCGCCTATCAGAAGGTTAAGCGGCCTGAATCCGAGATGGCGCGCCTGACACACAACGACTATTTGCAGCAGGCATCTGATTCGGGCGCTGCGGGTATGGTGGCCTACACCCTGTTTGTCGTCAGCGTGCTGGCTTGGAGCTTCCCGCGGGCATGCGCCGGGCGATCCGCAGGGCCCGAGCACTGGCTAAGGTTCGCAGTCTGGCTTGGCGCACTAGGTTGGAGCTTGCAGAGCTTGTATGAGTTTGGGTTGTACATTCCGGCGCTCGCATGGCCCGCCTTTACGTTTCTGGGTTGGCTCTTGGGCAAGCGGGAGCCGGGAGCCCCTGCTCCCGCATTCCCCTCCGCCCCGCAACCAGCCATAAATCCATTCGACAACACCCAGCATACTCGGTAGCTTCTGGCTGCCCGATGAAGATCCTCTACCTAAACGGCCCGAATCTGAACCTGCTCGGCCAGCGCGAGCCGAAGGTGTATGGGCGGACGACTCTGGCTGAAATCGAGGCCAAAGTCCGAGCCCGGGCCAGAAAGCTCAAGGCAGTGGTGGACTTCCGCCAAACCAATCAGGAGGGGGAACTCGTTAACTGGGTTCAGGAAGCCAGGGGGAAATGGAACGTAATCGTCCTTAATCCCGCTGCCTATACCCATACCAGTGTTGCATTAAGGGATGCGATTGCGGCTGTTGGCATACCAACCATCGAAATCCACCTGTCCAACGTCCATGCCCGGGAGGAGTTTCGGCATCGGTCGCTGATTGCTCCGGTTTGCGTGGGCCAAATCCTGGGATTCGGTGCAGATTCCTATCTTCTGGCGTTGGAAGCGGCCATTAACGTTAATGGAGGCTGAGTATTAGGCCAAGACCGGCCTTTTCTCCCCTGAAATAGACCCGTCCCGGTAGCGCAGAAAATCAATGGATTCGCCTGTTGACGGCTTTCAATGCGTTCTGATATCCTCTGGAGCAATTGAGATAGTGAATGCGGGAGCCAATTGCGGACAGCAGAATGTTTAAGCATAGACCGTTGTGGACCTAAAAGACATCAAAGCTATTATTGACCTGATGAGGAAGAACGCCGTCACGGAGTTCGAACTCGAGAAGCAGGACTTCAAGATCAGGCTCAAGCGAGGCTCAAATGGAAGTGGACCAGCGGTCGCGTCCGAAGATGCGCCCCTGGTGGCGTATGCCCCCCCAATCGCAGTCCCGGTCCCTGCTCCGGTGCCAGCCGCGCCGCCCCCTGCGCCGGCCAGCAACGAGCTGGAAATCAAATCTCCCATGATCGGCACCTTCTACCGCGCGCCCTCGCCTGAATCGGCTCCGTATGTCGAGGTAGGCACTGAAGTCAGCCCCGAGACGGTGGTTTGCATCATCGAGGCAATGAAAGTAATGAACGAGATCAAGGCGGAGGCCAAGGGCGTCGTCACCCAGGTAATGGTCGAGAACGCCAAGCCGGTGGAGTTTGGCCAGGCGCTGTTCAAAATCCGCCCGTCGTGATCCGGTTCGTGTATCTCCTGACCAAGGGGCTCGCTCCCACGCCTTAACGCTGCAACGTCTCCAGGCATGTTTGAAAAGATTCTGGTTGCCAATCGCGGGGAGATCGCCGTTCGTATTATCCGCGCCTGCAAGGAACTGAACATCCGCACCGTCGCCATCTACTCGGAAGCGGATACCAATTCGATGCACGTGCAGTTGGCCGACGAGGCCATCTGCATCGGCAAAGCACCCTCCAGCGACAGTTACCTGCGGATAGACCGCATCGTCAGCGCCGCCGAAATCACGGACGTGGACGCCATCCACCCCGGCTATGGGTTCCTGGCGGAGAATGCCCACTTCGCCGACGTGTGTGAGAGCTGTAACATCCGGTTTATCGGCCCGAATTCACGGGCCATGAACTCATTGGAGGACAAGGCCGTCAGTCGGGCGCTGGCCAAGAAGGCCGATGTGCCCACCCCGCCCGGCTCGGAAGGGGTTGTCGAAAGCGAGCAGGACGCGCTGTCGGTAGCCAAGCGCATCGGCTACCCGGTCATGATCAAAGCCATTGCAGGCGGCGGGGGCC
>CAZHEW010000151.1:5558-7733 GCA_964531815.1 uncultured Verrucomicrobiota bacterium | reverse complement strand
TGCGGTGCCGCAGCGCGGCGAACGTCTGCCGCCAGGGCAACACGTCCATCGGCCCGCGCCGAACCGGGCCCCCGGTCTCTTCGGGCACCACCGTCAGGCCGGCGGCCGCGTTCTTGACGTCGGGCGGCATGGCGCTCTAGCGGAACCGCGGCGGGCCGCCAAATGGACTCCTGCCCGCGGGCGCGGCCGCGGTCTGCCCCGCGGGCAATCTGACCGAGGTGATCGCCGCGCCGCCTTCCTTCAATCCTGCCGTAATCTCGGTGGACGTGCCGTCCGTGATGCCGGTCCGAACGCGAATGGCCTGGGGCGTTGGCAGCGCGTGGCCGCCGGCCGCCACGCCCAGCACGACCAATAGCACCAACCACTTGGCCCATCGAGACTTGCCATTCTTCGACATAGTTCCTGTCCGCACAGCCTCCTCTTGCACCAGAGGCGGTCGGGCAGGCTGTCAAGTTACCGCAATTCGCTACCTGCTCGCCAGTGCGGAATGCAGCAGGGCAAAACAATGTCCTCCGCAGAACACCACGGCTAAGGCGATAGAGAAAGTCACAGCTCAAAACCCTCCAATCCGGCTTGCAGTTCCTCGCCACCGAGTTAGAGTGGAAGACATGGACAAACCATTGATCATCGCTGGCGCCGTTCTTTCCCCCGACCCTGTCTAGTACTCCACACCCCCCGAACCATGCGCACCTCCATTCTCATCATCCCGCTCGTTGCGGCGCTGAATGCTCGCGCCGACCTCATCAATTGGACCAACACCGCTGGCGGCAATTGGAACGTCGCGGCCAATTGGAGTCCAAGCCAGGTCCCGTCCACCAACGACACCGCCCTCATCACCAACGCCGGCAATTACACCGTCACGCTGAACACCGATCCGACCATTGCCGGCCTGATCGTCGGCGGCATCACCGGAACCCAGACCGTCGCAACCTCCGGGAACACCTTGACCTTGAACGGCGAGGGAACCGTGAACGCCAACGGCAGCTTGAATCTCTCCGGCACCACCCCTCTCTCCGGCACCAACCGACTCACCCTGGCAGGCGTCATCACGTGGCGATATGGCGCGATTGACACCAACGTGGTGGTAAACGTGGTTGCCGGCGGCCAGGTCTTGATCAGCAGCGGCGGCACCAAATATGCTAAACTGCTCTACGGCAGCCTCACCAACAACGGCGTCATTACCTGGCAGCCAACCGGCAATCTGGTCATCGGCGGGACGCTGCACAACCTGGCGCAAGGTGTGTTCGACGCCCAGTTGAGCGATTCAATCCCTCAGTCCGGCACCAACGCCGTCATCATCAACGACGGCGTGTTCCGCCGGTCGGCCGGCACCGGCAACCTCGATTGCTACGTGCCCCTGGTTAACCAGGGCACGGTGGACACGCAGATCGGCACGCTCAGATTGCTCGGGGGCTCGGTCCTGAGCACCGGTTCCGTGTTCACTGGCGCCGGGGTGACAGGGCTGCAAGAAGGCACGCACGTGCTTAACGGCACCGTTTTCTCGACCAACCTCGTGCTTAATGGCGCAGCGCTCGAGGGCGCGGGCACGCTCAGCGGAACTGTCACGTGGACTTACGGCCAGCTCAATGAAACCGCTTCCCTGACGGTGGCAACCAACGCCGCGTTGACCTTCGGCAGCGCCTACCAGCACGAGAAGCGCGTTTACGGCAACCTCACCAACGCCGGTACAATCACCTGGCAGCCAATCGGCCGGCTGAGCCTCGGCGGTGTGCTGCACAACCTGTCAGGCGCTCTTTTCGACATTCAAACCGACAACATCTCCATTCTCAACTCCGGCACCGCTGCGCGCATCATCAACGACGGCGTGTTCCGCAGGTCCGCAGGCTCCTTCACCGTGAGCTGCGACGTGCCCATGAGCAACAATGGCACCGTGGAGGTGCCCCCCGGCACGCTCCGCTTCGACGGCGGTTACACCAACCCCGCCGGCACGATCTCGCTGGCGGGCGGAACCTTCCGGACCGGCCAGCCGTTCTGCCTGGCCGGTGGTCTCTTGACCGGCTGGGGCTCGGTAGCCGCCGACATGACCAACGGCGCCACAATCCGGCCCGCGTGCTCCAACGGGGTGCTGACCATCACCGGGCGGTGCGAACAATTGCTCGGCGGCCGCATGGAATTCGAGCTGGCGGGCAACAATCCCGGCACCAACCAAAGCCG
>CAZHEW010000151.1:0-5458 GCA_964531815.1 uncultured Verrucomicrobiota bacterium | reverse complement strand
GCAAACCGCTGACAGCTCCTTTCTTGTGGCTTGCGACCAGGACCGGCGTGGGCGGGTTTGTAACATGGCCGCCTTTGCGGCACATCCGGCCAGGGGCCTTGGCTAAGGCAACACGGTCGCAGCCGCCTTGCCGTAGGTTTTATGCGCCAGCGCATGCCTTTGGCCCACGCGCCTTCGCGTTTGCCCGGCACCCGGACGGGTGTTGGAGGCTGGCACGGCTTGTGCTCCTAAACTACTGGGTGCAGGTTGGTTGGCCTGCCTCCAGCGGGTCGGTGCCCGACACAGACGCCGCCCTGCGTTTCATAGTGGGTTGGGTTGGAGGCGACCCGGGAAGCCATAGCCCGGGTCGCCTTTATTGGCTGCCCCCGGAAGGTTCAAGCCCGCAGCGGCGCGTTTGCGGGGCCCTGGCCCGCGAGCCGGGGAGGCGCGGGGTCACCTTGACATGCGCAAACGCTGTGAGACACTGCCCGGCCTATGGCCGAACCAATAACCAGCGAGTTGATGGAAAAGATAGTATCCCTCTGCAAGCGGCGGGGGCTGATCTTCCAATCATCGGAGATTTACGGGGGCCTGAATGGCTTCTGGGATTACGGTCCGCTCGGCGCCGAGCTGAAGCGCAATATCAAGGAGCGCTGGTGGCGCTCGATGACCCGGCTCCGGGACGATGTGGTGGGGCTGGACGCCTCGATCATCATGCACCCAAAGATCTGGGAAGCCAGCGGCCACACCAGCACGTTCAGCGACCTGATGGTGGACTGCCTGCTCACGAAAAAGCGGTTTCGCGCCGACCAGATCGAGCCGCAGAGCGGCACGGCCTATTTCTACACCGGCGCGACTGACGGCGGCGGCAGCAAGGAGTCCAAAGACGCCTTCTCGGCGCTGATTGCGGCGGGCAAACACGCCGAGTACGCGCGCAAGGTCGCCCGGCAGTTCTATCAGCAGCGGGGCATCGAGAACCCGGCGCTGCAAGGCGAGCGGACCGAAGAGGTCAAGGATACGACCCGCTACAATCCCGAGAACGGCAGCCTGCTGACCGAGCCGCGCGCGTTCAACCTCATGCTCAAGACTTACGTCGGGCCGGTCGAAAGCGCCGACAACATTGCTTACCTCCGGCCCGAGACCGCGCAGGCGATCTTTGTGCAGTTCAAGAGCGCGCTGGAGGTTTCGCGCCAGCGGGTGCCGTTCGGCATCTGCCAGGTCGGCAAGGCCTTCCGCAACGAGATCAACCCGCGCAACTTCACCTTCCGCTCGCGTGAGTTCGAGCAGATGGAGCTGGAGTTCTTTATTCGCCCGGACGAGGTGGTGCAGAAGCTGGCCGGCTCCGTCGCGGCTCTTTCCGGCTCTCAACCCTCGACCCTCAGCCCTCAACCCAACTGGGGCTGGGAGCTTTGGCACAAATACTGGGTGGAGCAGCGCATCCAGTGGTACGAAAGCATTGGCCTGGGCCGCGACACGCTGGTCGAGTACTGGCAAAAGAAGGACGAGCTGGCCCACTACGCCAAGGCGACGGTGGACATCCTGTTCAAGTTCCCATTCGGCACCCAGGAGCTGGAAGGGATCGCCGCGCGGGGTGACTTTGACCTGACGCAGCACCAGAAGTTCAGCGGCAAGTCCATGGAGTACTTCGACGACGAGGCCAAAGCCAAGTATGTGCCGCATGTGATCGAACCGTCGGCGGGGGTGGACCGGCTGGCGCTGGCGCTGATCTGCAACGCCTATTGCGAGGACCAGGCCCCGGATGAGAAGGGCAAGCTCGAGACCCGGGTGGTGATGCGTTTCCACCCGCGCATCGCGCCGATCAAGGTCGCCGTTTTCCCGCTGCTTAAGAACAAGCCCGAGCTGGTTAAGAAGGCCAAGGAAGTGCGCGAGCTGCTGCGGCCGCACATGTCGGTATTCTATGATGAAGCCGGCGCCATCGGCCGCCGCTACCGGCGGCAGGACGAAGCCGGCACGCCGTTCGGGGTGACGGTTGACTTCGACACGCTGGGCGAGCAGGGTCCGGAACTGCGTGACACGGTTACTTTGCGCGACCGCGACACGATGAAGCAGCAACGAGTGAAGATTGCCGACCTTGCGCCCATGCTGCTGGAAAAGCTCCAGTAATGGGAAGCGACGCCGGACTAATACAGTGACCGCGACCGAAGCCATCAAGTTGCTGGAGAAGTTCCGGGCGGGCGGCGTGGGCCGGGATGAGGTGCTGCGGAAGTTCCAGGCCGCCCCGTTGGTGGACCTGGGGTTTGCCACGCTGGACACGCACCGCGCGCTGCGCAAGGGCTTTCCCGAGGTCATTTTTGGCGCGGGCAAGACGCCGGCGCAGGTAGTGGCGATTGTGGCCAAGCTCTTCGCCCGCGAACAGCACATCCTGGTGACCCGCGTGGGCGCCGAACACGCGCGCAAGCTGTGCCGGCGCTTCAGGCGGGCGGTCCATCACGAACTGGCGCGCTGCGTAACCATCCAGAACAAGCCGCTGCCGAAGCGGCCGGGCACGATTGCCGTGATTTGCGCCGGCACCAGCGACCTGCCCGTCGCCGAGGAGGCGGCCGTCACCGCCGAGATCATGGGCAACCGCGTGGAGCGAATCACGGACGTGGGCGTGGCCGGGATGCACCGGCTTTTCGACCGGCTGGAGGCCATTCAGCGCGCGAATGTAGCCATCGTCGTGGCCGGCATGGAAGGGGCGCTGCCCAGCGTCGTGGCCGGGCTGGTGTCCCGGCCGGTCATCGCCGTGCCGACAAGCGTGGGCTACGGCGCGAACTTCAACGGGCTGGCGCCGCTGCTGGCCATGCTCAACAGTTGCGCCAGCGGGCTGACCGTGGTGAACATTGACAACGGCTTCGGCGCCGGCTACGCGGCCAGCCAGATCAACGCGCTGGCGGCCGGAATTGCATGAAGACCCTCTACCTCGACCTGTTCAGCGGCATCAGCGGCGACATGTTTCTCGCCGCCTTGATTGACCTGGGGGTCGAGGCCGGCGAGTTGGAGCAGGAGTTGAAGAAGATGCACCTGGGCGGCTATCACCTGCGTGTGACGCGCGGACGCAAGTTGAACCTCGAAGGGGTGAAGTTCGAGGTGCAGTTGGCGGACCACCATGACCCTGGCGAACAGCCCCACGCCCACCCGCATCCCCACGAACGGACCTTTGCGCAGATCCGGCAACTGATTGCCGAGAGCCGGGTCTCCGATTGGGTCAAACAGAAGGCGGTGGCGGTCTTCCAACGCATCGCCGCGGCGGAAGGAAAGATTCACGGTCTGCCGCCCGAGCGAGTGCATTTCCACGAGGTGGGCGCCGTGGATTCGATTATTGACATCGCCGGGGCGTGCCTTGCGCTGGAGATGCTGGGCAAGCCGCGCGTCCTGGCAGGTCCGGTGGTGGAGGGAACAGGCTGGATCGAGTGCGCGCATGGGCGCTTCCCGGTTCCCGCTCCCGCCACGCTCGCGATTCTGGGCGCGCGCGGAATACCCATTTCGCAGTGTGACGAGCCAAATGAACTGGTCACCCCCACGGGCGCGGCGCTGCTGGCGGAGTTGGTCCAAAGCTTTGGCCCAATGCGGGCGATGGTGGCCGAACGGATAGGTTACGGCTTGGGCGCCCGCGACCATCAAACGCGGCCCAATGCGCTGCGGGCGGTGCTCGGGGAAATGCGGACCGATGACCAGACGCCGAAGTCCGCCGTGCCCCACGACTGGGAAACCGACACCATCGCGGTGCTCGAAACGAACCTGGACGACATCAGCGCCGAGATTCTTGGTCACTTCGTGGACAAGGCGCTCGCCGACGGCGCCCTGGACGTGTTCCACACGGCCATCCAGATGAAGAAGAACCGGCCCGGCGTGCTCTTGACGGTGCTTTGCGTCCAGGCTGACGCGGACAGATTCTCGGAACTGCTGCTGCGTGAGACCAGCGCCTTTGGCGTCCGCCGCTACGCGGCCGAGCGGCGCAAGCTCCAGCGCGAGCTTGTGACGGTGCCGACCCCGCACGGCAGCGTGACCGTGAAGGTGGGCAGGCTCGACGGCAAGGTCCTCCAGGCGGCGCCGGAATTTGAGCCGTGCAAGAAGCTCGCCGCACAGGCCGGGGTGCCGCTGAAAGAGGTCTATGAAGCCGCTCTCCGCGCCTTGCCGCCCTCGCTGTTGAAATGATGGATCCCGAACTGCTGCAGATTCTGTGTTGTCCGGAGACGCGCCAGGAATTGCGGTTGGCGGAACCGGCGATCGTTGAACGGCTCAACCGACAGATTGCCGCCGGCACCCTTGAGAGCCGCGCCGGTCAGCCAGTGCGAGACGAGATCGAGGGCGGATTAATTCGCGCCGATGGCAAGGTGCTTTACCCCATCCGGCGGGACATTCCCGTCATGCTCGTGGACGAGGGCATTGGGCTTTGCGATGCAGCGCCCGCCGCGAAGTCACGCTGAAGCTGCCTTGGGGATGCTCGTTCACCCCCTGGCGTCAGTGTTTGAAGCGCACGCGGCCAAGCACTTCGTTGACGGCTTCCTCGATGCGCGCCTTGCGCACGTTCAGCGGGGGGTCCCGCAAGACTGGCCGCGTGATGTGGTTGCGGGCCAGCACCTTCTGCGTTCGCGAATCCACAATATCAATCAGCAGCGTCCCCGCCTCGAAATAATTCCGCTGTGGGCCTTCGGTATACGCCTTGTGGGCCTTGTCCCCCAATGCGATGGCGTCAGGGCTGTAGCCAAAGTAGTCGTTGATGGCTGAAGTAGTGGCGTTATTGCCGACGATGATCAGGTAGGCGACTGTGATGTCGCCGCGATCTGCCACCCGGTTCAATCCTTTGGCGGCGAGGTTGTCGGCAATGGCCTCCTGGATGACCGCATGAACCTCCTTGCGCTTCTCGGCATAGGCTGCCTCGGGCAAGGGGCCCGGATGCAGAAAGCTGAAGGTGCTCGCCTTGATGACGCCCCTATCCACATGACCTGGCGTCCTGCACCCTACAAGCACGAGCGAAGCAACCGCCAGACCGAAGAGTATGTTTGTTTTCATAAGTGTTTGCCTCTTGTTAATGGCCCTTCATCTGCGATTTGCGGCAATAAGTCAAGAGGGGATTCTTCGGATTTGCTTTTGCTATTCCCCTTGGCCTTCGTCACTGGCACAATCGCGCCATGCATTATGGCACCATGTCTATCCTGCGATTGAGCTTGCCCGTCCTTGCATGCTGGCTGGTCGCGCGGGCTCCGGCCCAGACCATGCAAGAGCGGCTGCGGGCGGAACTGGACCAGTTGCCTCATCCCGAGAGTGTCGCTGACTTTCAATCCGCTGCCAGCCTGTCGCACGTTAGTCAGAACAAAACCCTGATTTGCTGGAGCTTCGCGACCTGTTCCTTCCTGGAATCGGAAATGGCCCGCCTGAAGCTTTCGCCGGTGCGGCTTTCGCCCATGTATGCCGCCTATTGCCAATACGTCGAGAAGGCGCGCCGCTTTGTGCAAACCAAAGGCGAGTCGCGCGT
>CAZHEW010000150.1:0-7747 GCA_964531815.1 uncultured Verrucomicrobiota bacterium | reverse complement strand
ACCGCGGCGGCCGACACGGGCGTCCCGACCGGCGATAATTGCCGCCCGAACCCGCTCGCACAGACGGGACGCAGACATGC
This sequence comes from uncultured Verrucomicrobiota bacterium, assembly GCA_964531815.1. Classification (GTDB taxonomy): domain Bacteria; phylum Verrucomicrobiota; class Verrucomicrobiia; order Limisphaerales; family UBA8199; genus UBA8199. Next base: position 7,667 of record CAZHEW010000150.1, on the reverse strand, counting down.
CTGTCCGTCCCCGCACTCAGGCGCGGGGACGGCACGCGAGCCCACTATGTACTTCCCCACGCGTGGGGAGAGTTGTGGAAGACAGATTGGAAGAGGGGAGGCATAGCAGCGGCTCATCGGAGCAACGCCAACGCTCGGCGGGCTTGTTGGCTCTTGCCCTGCACATTCGCGGCAGCCGGCTTCCATTATCCCACGGAGGTCAATGCCGGCGGAGAATGAGCCGGTGATCCACGCGCCGGGTCTGGTGGTAGTCCAGCGGCGGCAGGTCGGTGAGAGTCGGTGACTCGGTTTCGTTGAGGACACCCTTGGCCAGCGCCTGCAACGCGCGCCAGCGCGGCCATTCCAGGTCCGGAGCGTGGGCAATCTGCCGCAGCAGGCTGCGCCATTCGATGATGACGCGGTCAATGTCCCCCGGGCCGAGCAGGTCGGTAATCCAGACTTGCTTACTCTGCGGGTTCTTGTGCACGGAGGCCACGATCTGCTCAGCGCCGGCGCCGTATTTAGGCGGCACGCCGTTTTCGAGGTAGCCGGGGATGGATTGCAGGCCATACTTCTCGTGGCACACAATCCCCAGCCGCCCGCCCCAGCGGTTGATGTCCTCGCCGGCGAAGCGGAAGCCAGCGTCCAGGTTTGCGAGGTCGTAGATCAATTCGTCGAGGGGATAGGATTCATCCTCCAGCGCAGCGGCGATGGCCAACCCATCACCCTGGGTGAAGAAGCTGACAACCCGGCCACGGAGCGTGGGCACGCCCGCCGCAGCCACCAGCCCCAGCCGCCGCCAGAGCAGTGCGACTCCCGTGCTGGTGGGCAGTTGCCGGCACACGGCGACGAGCGAGCATAGGGCACAGTCGGCGGGCAGGACCTCGCGCTCGACCGGCTTCCAGAGGGCAACACCGTGCCGATCCACCGGCACACGCAGGGGCAGCTCAGCAATGCTGACCAGGACAAGGATGCGCTGGGCCTGGTTTTGGAGAGCAACGACCGGCGTCTTCTGCTGCGCCAGCCTCTCTTTCACTAGTGGCACAACCTTCTCCTCCCAAACCGCCAGCGGCACCTGGCGCCCATTCCAATTGGTCAGGCGGCGGATCCACTTCGCCAGCAGGACCCGCTCATGTCCCAGCCGGTCGGCGATGGTCAGGGCCCGCCCATAAGTCTTGCCCTGCTCGCCTTCCGAAAGAACACACAGGCTGCCCGCGCCAACCTTCTCCAGCGCAGCGGGAACGGAAAGAACTGATTGCCAATGGCCAACCTCCAGGGGCGAATCCGGAGGGATGGCGGGCGCGGCGCTGCCTGGCGTCTGGCGATTGGCCGTCGGCGCGGCGCGAATGTCTCGCAGCGGCACCGGCACATGGGCAGGATAGCTTTCCCACTCCCCCCGGCTGTTTTGCATCTCGCGAACGCGCTTGCGAACATGGCGCGCCCGCTCGGCATCCGTGCGCAGGCCGCAGGGCGCATCCGGGTGCCTCAAGGATTCCTCCACGCCCAGGACGATGGGCTTGACCGTGAAAAGCCGTTCCTGAACGCGAACAGCTTCGCGGAAGGGATTGCGGCCCTGCTGGGCCGCGGCAATCATCAACCCAAGCAAGGCCGACCAGTCCACCGCGCCGCTGCGCGAGAGGTGGCACGGGTGCGAATCCAGCAGGCGCAGTTCATTGGCGGTGATCAGGACGAAGCCCGTCTCATCGAGGCCACGCCGGCCGGCGCGGCCAAACATCTGCAACAGTTCATCCGGCTTGATGAGGTGCGCCGCTTCGTCGCGGCGGTAAGACTCGGCAGCCAGCGCGACGCTGCGCAGGGAAAAATTGACGCCCGCGGCCAAGCCCATGGTGGCGACCACCACTCGCAGTTGTCCGGCCTTGGCCAGGGGCTCGACGACGCCGGCCCGCGCCCCGTAGCTCAAGCCGCTGTGGTGATAGGTGACGCGGCTCTTGAGCAGCTTGGCCAGGTGTTCGCCGACCAGGAGCTTCTGCCTGGCGCTGAGTTGGAGCGGGTTGGGCGTGGGCAGTTGCCGCGCCAGCTCGTTGGCCATTGTTTCGGCGGCCTGCCGGCGCGGCGCAAAGATCAAGATCGGCCCCAAGTCTTCCGCCAGCGCCTTGGCCACCAGCCGCGGCCAGTAGCCGCGGATTTCGCTCGGAACATGATAACTCAGGCTGTTGGCATGGACCTCTTCCTGCGGGACGGGGCGCCGGTCGTGGCGAACCAGGACGGCTTCCCGGCCGAGTCGTTGCAGCCATTTGACCACATCCTGCGGGTTGTCCACGCTGCCGCTGAGCAGCAGCAACTGCGTTTGCGGGGGGGCCAGGGCAATGGCCAGCTCATAGTTCAGGCCACGGTCAAGGTCGCTGAGCATCTGGTATTCATCCACCACCAGCAGAGCGGGGCCGTCCCCCCGGATCAAACGGTTCTTCTGCGTCTCCAGCGTGGCCACCACGACTGGCGCGCTTAAGTTCTCCGCCAGATCGCCCGTGGCAATCCCCACGTCCCATCCCAGCCCCCGCCACTCTGCCAGCTTGTCGTTAGCCAGCGCACGCGTCGGCACGGTGTAGATGGCCTGCCCGCGATTCTTGCCCTGGTTGGACCAAAGCTCGAAGATCAGCGTCTTCCCGGCTCCGGTGGGTGCCTGGATAACTACGTCCTTGCCTTCACGCAGAGCCGTGACCGCCTGCTGTTGCCAGAGGTCCGGGACCAGGACCTGGTTGAGGGCCGGCAGTTCTATCGGTTGTCCAAGGAACGTTGGCACATCCAAAAGATACCTGACTTTGCCAGTTCGGAAACCTGGAAAACCAGCCGAAGCATCAGGCCGGCCGCCAGGCGGTGTTCTCAGGCACTGAAACGCTGGCCGCCTTAACCGCCTGCGAGCCGACGCGGCCTGCGCGGCCGATAACAGGTTTGACTTGCCTGGTTGGCAATCTTAGAGTTTGCGGACATGTTTGCCGTTGATTCCAAAGCGGTCTGCGCTCCAACTGCTGAGGCGTTCCATGCTGAACTGCCCGGTGATTGGAAACAGATCATCAGCCTGGTCGAGCCTTTCCTCGCCGCGGTGAATCATCGGCTGGCCCAGCAGGCCACTGCGTTCGCCCCCCACATTTCTCGCTACGCAGACTACGCGCTCACTGCCCAGGGCAAGCACTTGCGGGCCGCGCTGGTGGCCCTGACTGCCCGGACGCTGGGCAAGGTCACTGACGCGCATGTGACGGTGGCGGTGATCATCGAGTTGGTCCACCTGGCCACATTGGTTCATGACGACGTAATTGATGAGGCCGAGATGCGCCGGGGGCAGCCCACGTTGGCGGCGAACTGGAGCAACGAGATCGCCGTCTTGTTTGGGGATTGCCTCTTTGCCCACGCACTGAAGCTGGCGGCGGAGTTTCCTACCCCCGACATTTGCCGCGCGGTGGCGACCGCCACCAATACGGTGTGCTCGGGCGAACTCCTGCAGATTCAGCACCAGCAGGATTTCCACATCGGCCGCGCAGGGTATTTCAAGGTGTTGGAGATGAAGACCGCGGAGCTCTTCGCGCTGTCGTGCGAGTTGAGCGCCAGATTGAGCGACACAGGAGCCAGGCAACAAGCGGCCCTGCGCCGTTTTGGCCAGGCATTCGGCACCGCCTACCAGGTGTATGATGACTGCGTGGATTTGTTCGGCTCGGAAGCCTTAGCCGGCAAGGACCTGGGCAAGGATTTGGACAAGGGCAAACTGACCCTGCCGGTGCTGCTCGTCTGGGAACGCGCAAATGCGGCCGACCGCGAGTGTTTGCGCGCCCTGGTCAGGGAATGGCGGGCCGACTCAATCAACCGCCTGTGGGACCTGCTCGCAAGATACCAAGCCCCCAAGGCGTCCCTCGAAATCTTCCATCAGCATCTCGAAACGGCGCGCCAGGCCTTGCGGGCGCTGCCGGCCTCGCACGGCTGCGGCGGTCTGCTGGCTCTCACTGATTACCTGGCGCGGCAGGCCGACCGGTTGGCGTTGGCCCCGGTGCGCAGCCCCTGATTATGACTGAGCCTGCAAGTCACAAGGTGCCCAAGCCCCCAAGTGACCCTGCTGCCAGCCGACCGACAGCACCGGAACTCTCCCCGGTTCAGGAAATGGACCTGGTGAAACGGGCTCGCCGGGGCGACTTGACCGCTTATGACGAGTTGGTCCGCCGCTACCAGGAGCGCATTTACGCCACCATATACCACATGACCGCCAATCATGAGGACGCCAATGACCTGGCCCAGGAGACCTTTATCAAGGCCTTCCAGGTCCTGCGATCATTCCGGGGCGGTTCCAGCTTCTACACCTGGGTCTACCGCATCGCGGTCAACAAGACCATTAACTTCCTCAAGCAGCGAAAGAACAAAGCCCAGATGAGCCTTGACGATCTGGACTTCAATGCGGAGCATGATCCTGACCTTGTCGCGCTGATTTCCGAGAAGACGCCCCGCCGCGAGGCCAGCCTGTCGGAATTGCAGGAAAAATTGAACATCGCCATGCAGAAGCTGTCAGAAAGCCATAGATTGGTAGTCACACTGCACGATGTACAGGGGCTGCCACATGAAGAGATCGCAAAGATTATGAACAGCAATACCGGCACGGTGCGGTCCCGTTTGTTCTACGCCCGGCAGCAGTTACAGGCACTTTTGGCCGATTATTTAAGTTGAGTATGCGTCAAGACGCCGATAACTTCAAACAGTTGCGCAGGTTGCTGGCCCTCAAACGGCATGAGCAGCCGCCGCCCGGCTACTTCCACGACTTCTCCCAACAAGTCATCCTTCGCATCCAAGCCGGGGAAAGCGGCGAGCAAGCTGCTTTCGTCGAGCGACTCCTTTGGGAAGCCCCCTGGTTGAAGCGAATTTGGGAGGCTCTTGAAGCCAAGCCAATCCTTGCCGGCGTCTTTGGAGTTGCCCTTTGTGGATTATTGATTACCGGCATCGTGTACTCCGATAGAGCCGATGTGCCGCGTTTGGCTCTGCTGCCGACACCCGACCAGGTGGTCGAAATATCCGTGCAGACTACCAACGCGGTGGCCGACCATCCGCTCCTGGCCAAGCCGGACGCGCTAGCTCAAGACTCAAGCACCAGCCCCCTGGCGGCCATGCCAGCCGAAGCACCGATTCTGGGGGACATCACAAAGCTCCGGGCGCAGCCCGTCAGCTTTACCCTTCCGGGCGGGAATTGACCGGCGGGATTAGTCTTCCCGGTCAAACACTACTCCCAGCCCTTCACCGGCAACCGTCATACGGTCGCCTTCGACGGTGACGCCGAGTTGTTCGTTCCTGCTTACGCCCGACACGCTGAGTTGATACTTGCCGTCCAGATTCTTCCACTCGCCCTTTAGGGTCTGCGGCCCGCCGGACGGGACAGTCCCGGGAGTGGGCAGCTTCAAGGGTGGCACATCTCTCAGAATCGCCTGGTGATCGGTCATAGCCACAAAGCTGGTCTTGGCGAAAACCGCCAGCATCCATCGCCGCCAGACCTGCATTTCCTTGGACGAAATGTTCGGCTTGGCCCTCCGGAACAGGGCCATCGTTGCGTTCCCGTTAAAGAGCCAACGTCCGAGAATCCTCTCCGGATCGTACTTTGGGGATTTGCGGGTGTCCAGAAAGATGGGCAAATCCTTCAGATCAGGCATGACGGTGGCCCAAATCAGCCGCAGCAACTCGGGGTTTTTCAGCACGGCTTGCGCCTTGCCATGCTCGATCACCTCCATGATTGGGGCCCGTCCCAACAGCAATTCGCTGAAGCGCGTGTCGCCGGCCATGTCCTGGAATTCCGGACGTTCCGCCAAGCTCAAGAAAGCCGGGTAACGAGCCAGCCGTGCCTGACTCAGCGGGTTGTTGTAAATCAGGCCCGCCAGGTCGGCTGAGTCGTACCACACTTGCGGCATCGGGTTAAAGGCCCATGCCACCTTGGCAAACCCGGTGGCTTGGAGATCCTGGCCGAGCCGGGTGACAATTCTCATTAACTTCGGGTCTTTGTCTTCCGTCGCCATCTGGAAGGTCCAGTAGCTCAACGGATAGATCACCACCGAAATCAGGATCAGGTAAACTGCCCCGTTGAGCAGCCCCAGGCACAAGCCGACTCGCTGGTTCAGCCGTTCCCAAAGCGCCAGCCGCAAGTCGCCGGCATGGTACTTGAAATAGACGTCCACCTTCTGGTGCACGAAATAGCCGGCGATCTTGAAGATGATCGAAATCAGCAGAAAGGCGACGACCGGCGCCAGCAGCCATGCCAGCGGCGGAGTCTTCAATCCAAACGTCACCAGCAAGGGCTTGATCAGTTTCCCCAAGGGGCCGGCCAGCAAAGCGCCCACCAGAATCCCGATGAGAGCGCACGCAACCCGAATGGCGCCCTGCCGGTATCCAATCCCGGCCAGCGACGCCAGCAGCACCAATGCAAGAAGCCAGAACAACATACGATTCAATTAAAGTGGTCCTGCCGAAAAAAGCACGAACAAAATAAGCGCGGTCATCCTTGCATCCTTGCCCGCCCCGCATCCCGGACTTGAGACTGTGCCGGTTCTCTTCTATCAGTATCTTGTATGCAATTGGACCGGTTTACTATCAAGTCACAAGAGGCGCTGCAAAACGCACAGCACATTGCGCGAGAGCATTCGCATCAGGAAGTGGATGGCGAGCATCTGCTGCTGGCCATGATTGGCCAGGCGGAAAGCCTCATCCCCGATTTGCTGGAGAAGATCGGCGTCGCCTTGTCCCAGCTCAAGCCGGTGCTGGAGCGCGAACTTGCCCGACGTCATAAGGTCCAGGGCGTCAGCTCGCTGGACGTGTTTCTCAGCCCAAGCCTGAAGAAGGCGCTCGACGCGGCCCAGGCCGAGGCCAGCAAGCTCAAGGACGACTACATCAGCACAGAGCACCTGCTGCTCGGCCTGCTCGACGAGGCCGGGCCTGCTTTGAAGAAGATATTCCAGGCGCACAGCCTCAAGCGCGATGTCGTCTTGCGGGCGCTCGCAGACTTACGCGGGAACCAGCGGGTGACTGACGCCAATCCCGAAGACAAGTTCCAGGCGCTGGAGAAGTATGGCCGCGACCTGACCGCCCTGGCCCGCCAGGGCAAGATTGACCCGGTCGTCGGGCGCGACGACGAAATCCGCCGGGTGATGCAGGTGCTGACCCGGCGCACCAAGAACAACCCGGTGCTCATTGGCGAGCCCGGTGTTGGCAAGACCGCCATCGCCGAGGGCCTGGCGCGGCGCATCATCAGCGGCGACGTGCCCGAGACCCTCAAGAACAAGCGCCTGGTCGCCATGGACCTGAGCGCCATGATCGCCGGCGCCAAGTACCGGGGCGAGTTCGAGGACCGGCTTAAGGCTTTCCTCAAGGAAATAGCCTCCAGCGAGGGAAGGATCATTCTGTTCATTGACGAGCTCCACACCCTGGTCGGCGCGGGCGCGGCGGAGGGCGCGACCGACGCCGCGAACATCATGAAGCCGCAGCTCGCCCGCGGGGAACTTCGGGCCATCGGCGCCACCACCCTCGACGAGTACCGCAAGCACATCGAGAAGGACCCGGCACTCGAACGGCGCTTCCAGCCGGTGCTGGTGTCCGAGCCAAGCGTCGAGGCGACCATTGCCATTCTGCGCGGGCTCAAGGAACGCTACGAGGTCCACCACGGCGTGCGCATTCAGGACGGCGCGCTGGTGGCGGCGGCGACACTCTCCCACCGC
>CAZHEW010000149.1:0-7802 GCA_964531815.1 uncultured Verrucomicrobiota bacterium | reverse complement strand
AGAGGATGGGCGTCTCGACTTCCAGGAATCCCTGCTCGTCCATGAACCTGCGCGTGGCGGCGGCTACCTTGCTGCGAAGGCGGAGGTTGCGGACCATTTCGGGCCGGCGTATATCCAGATAGCGGTATTTGAGCCGCAGCTCCTCGTTCACTTTGCTGGCCACTTCGGGGTCATCCACCGGGAAGGGCAGGACTTCGGCCACATTCAAGACTTCCAGCCCACTGGCCATAACTTCGACTTCTCCGGTCGGAATCTTGGGATTATTCGTGCCCTCCGGTCGTGCGCGCACTTTGCCGGTAATGCGGACCACGCACTCGCTGCGCAGCGCAGCCGCCTGCTCAAACAGCGGTTTGGGCAGGTCGGAAGGGTCAAACACGTTTTGCGTGCGCCCCTCGCGGTCTCGCACGTCAATGAAGATCAGGCCACCCAAGTCGCGCCGCGAGTGGACCCAGCCCTCGAGCGTCACGATTTGTCCAATGTGCGCTGGGCGCAATTCGTTACAATGATGCGTTCGTTTCATGTTGCAGTAGAGCACCGGACGCGGGAAATCGAGTCCTGCATCCGTCAACCCGGGTTCAATAGCCAGGCGGCATGCTGCGCAGAGACCGGGAAAGTTGAAAGACAAATCTCTCGCTCACGCGGCAAATTGGCTCTTCAGAGCCCAAAGGCCCAAAGCCGGGTTGCTGATATAGAATATCTCTTCACCGTCAGGCAAACGGTTCAGGCCATCCTTGAGCCGGTCTGGCCTGTAACGTTTGAGCACGCTCTCCAGGTCATCGGACGCAAATCCCACCGAGCGCACTTCCTCCTGGGTCACATCCGGGCCGGGACAGTAGGTGATGCGGAAGCGTCCTTCGCTTGAGCCGTGAATAAGGTGCGCGGCGGCGCTGCGGTTGTTGCGCAGGTCAGCGTTGGCCTTGACAGCGGCCAGGGTCTTGGGAGTCCCGCGATAGCCGTACTTCCGGATCAGGCGGTCTATCTCGGTGTCTTCGCCGAACTCTTTGAGGCCGGGAGCGAGGACGATGAGTTCGCCGCCGTCGGCCAGAGCCATCCGCGTGCGATAGACGGCCTTGTTCCCAAGCCAAGTGCTCTTGAACTCGTGCGGGTCGAGGTATACGAGCACTTTCTTCAGCGGCTTGTCCAGGAGATTGAGGTTGACCTTCTGGGAGAGTCGCGCGCCCAGCGTGAATGTCTCCATGTCGTCGCCAACGTAGAGCCCGCGCATGATCATGCCGCGGCCCACTTTGTTTTTTTCCATTACGGTCAAAACGTAAACGATGGGCAGGTCGCGCAGGAAAGTCTCGACGCCGTAGTTCAAGAGGCGGCGCACCGGCGTCTCGATGCGGCCCATCATGCGCTCCATGCCGTAGGCCGCGCCAAGAAAGTGGGACTTGTTGATGATGTCCGAGCCCCCAGCGCCGACGACGACGTTCTTTGTGTAGTTGGCCATGCCCACGACTTCGTGCGGCACAATCTGGCCGACCGAGAGAATGAGGTCGTAGTCGGCGAACAGTAGCTTGCTGACTTCGATGCGGACATTGTAGTCCACCAACCCTGCCGACCATTCGCGAATGAGCCTGCCGGGCACCTCTCCCACACGCCGGATGCCGTTGCGCCAATCGTGGACCTTAAAGCAGCCAAGCGGGATGCTCCTGCCGAACATCATGCGCAACTGTGCGTCGGTCATAGGGGAATGAGTGCCCAACGCGGGCATGATGTCCACTGTGGCCTTCGGTGAGAGCAACCCGTAGAGCAGGCGTGTAAGTTCCCCGGCATCCGAGTTGAGGCGCGTGTGATCCGGCGGGAGAAGCAGCACCTTCCGCAGCGGTCGTCCAATGACCTTCAGGGCTCCCGCCAACGCCCTCTGCTTCTCAGCCGCGCTGATTTCATCCCCTGCACCCCCACGCGCAAAAAATGTCGCCATGGTTCGCCGCTAAACTTACGCTAGCATGTCTGCCAACATGCCAGCAAGTGGTGAGGTGTTACGAAAACGTCCGCGTGCAGGGCCATGAGAGACGCTTTGGCGAAGTGTCGTTGCGGCAGGCCCTCACACACCGCTGAAGGCGCTGAAGCCCCCATCCACCGCAATGACCTGGCCTGTGACGAATCCCGACCCGTTGTCGCTGAGCAGCCACAACAAGGTGCCGACCAGGTCTTCCGGTTTTCCGAAATGCCCTTGCGGGGTGTGAGAGGTGATTGTGTTACCGCGGGCTGTCAGCGAGCCGTCCGGCTGTGTCAACAGGCTGCGGTTCTGGTCCGTAAGGAAAAATCCCGGGGCGATGGCGTTGACGCGCACCCCCGTCTTCGAGAAATGCACCGCCAGCCATTGGGTAAAATTACTCACGCCCGCTTTGGCCGCGCTGTAGGCGGGTATCTTGGTCAGAGGCTTAAAGGCGTTCATCGAAGAGATGTTAATGATGTTGCCGCGCCCTCTTTCCACCATGTCCCGGCTGAAGACCTGCGTCGGCAGAAAGGTCCCCAGGAAGTTCAGGTTGAATACAAACTGGATGCCCTCGGCTGTTAGATCGTAGAACGTCACCACGCCGTCCTTCCTGGCCGTCAGGTCTTCGCGCGAGAGAAACTCCCCGGATGTTGTGCCCTTGGGGTGGTTGCCCCCCGCACCATTGATAAGGATGTCCACTGGCCCGAACGCGGCTTTGACCTGGGCGTGCGCCCGATCGAGGCTGTCCTTCTCCAGCACGTTACAGGCGAACGCTTTGGCAATACCGCCCGCCTTGTTTATGGTGTCGGCGGCTTTCTGCGCCATTTCCGGCTTCAGGTCCAGAAGGCCGACTTTGGCACCACATTGCGCCATTGCGTCTCCCAGCACACTGCACAGGATGCCGCCCCCGCCGGTGACCACGGCAACCTGATCCTTAAGATTCACATGAAATGGAACAATCATTGGAGCACACACATTCTTGTTCGCCTCACCGGGCCTTTGTCAAGTGAGGCGGGCAGAAATCTCTCTGCGAATTCCATACTGGCCAGCAGGCTCTGCCTCGGCTAGGGTGTATGCAATGATGAATTCCTTGCCCAGGCCGGAAGTAATCATCACCCACGAGAGCGATCTCGACGGGCTGGTGTCCGGCGTGCTCTTGCAGCGGCTAGCGCGCAAGCTCTTCGGGGCGGAGGTTCGCCTCGAGGCCTACAACTACCACAACTGGCGCCAGCGCGACCTGCGCGAGAAGTCGGCCTGGGTTGCCGACCTCACCTATGAACCCCGCATGGACCGGCCGAACTGGGCCATCATTGACCATCACCCCACGGACACGACTCCGAAGAACGCCCTGTTCATCTCCGGCCTGAACAAGTCGGCCACGCTCCTCTGCTATGAGTTGTGCCGACAGCAGGGCTTGGCCTCGCCCGCGCTGGACCGGCTGGTGCATCTAACCAATGTGGGAGACCTCTTTCTCGAAGACGACCCCGACTTCATCCTCGCCAGCGACTACGCGAATCTGGTCAAGCATTACCAGTTCTGGAACCTCCACGCCCTGATTGGCGGACAGATCGAGCAGCTTCTTAACAATCCCCTGCTCCGCGTCATGGAGGTCAAACGCAACATCGAGGACCCGCTGGGCTTTGCGTGGGCCCGAGAAAACGTCAGCGAGATCACGCCGCACCTGGGCTTTGTGGACACAATCATCGGTAATACCAATCTGATTGTCCATCAGCTTCTCGAACAAGGAGCAACAAGGTATCCGGTACTATTGACTCTGTTTCGCCGCGGCAACGGAGTCGTCATCGCCAGCCTGCGCAGCCGCAATGGCCAGGCCGTCAAGATCGCCGAGAAACTCCAGGGCGGCGGCCATGCGAACGCCAGTGCCGCAACGTTGCCGCGATCAGTCAAAACGATTCCTGATGCCATCACCTACTTGCGTCAGGTGCTTAATCCCAGGAAGGAAGCCCCCTTGAACAGTTTGGAGGATATCTTCGCTTCCATCGATCGGGCGCAGAAGCAGGAGGTATGACGGAACCCATCGCTGCCGCAACACTGCGGCTGCAAGCCGTTCCAGCGAAGGGCCTCTGGCACCCAGGGCGACCAAGGGCACATTAAGCTCGACGATCTGTCTGGACCTTCTGGCCGACGCGTCTACTGCTGCGCAAACACCTCCTTCGGGGCGAGACGTTGTTGGCAGACCGGCGAGCTTGATGCCCCCCCGCACGCCGATCGGGCGTCGATTTTCATCATTGCTCCGAGCAGAACGCTTCCTTACCCTCCCGCCCGTTTATGGCGCAGCCTCAAACAGCAAGTATGACTCCCATGGCTCGTGTAGACGGGCGCCGGCCGAATCAATTGCGCCCTGTTCACTTTCAGAACAACGTCGCCCCTTATGCGGCCGGCTCCACGCTGATCGAGTGGGGGAACACGCGCGTTATTTGCGGCGTCACGGTCGAAGACACAGTGCCCCGCTGGATGAAGGAGCAGGGCGTCAGTGGAGGCTGGATTACTGCTGAATACTCGATGCTTCCCTACTCGACCCTGCAACGCAAACAGCGAGATATTACCAAGGGGAAGATTGATGGGCGTTCCCAGGAAATCCAGCGGTTGATTGGCCGGGCAATGCGTACCGCCATAGACTTGGAGAAATTGGGCACACGAACGCTTTGGGTAGACTGCGATGTGTTACAGGCCGACGGCGGCACGCGCACGGCGGCGATTACCGGCGGTTACATCGCGCTGGCCCTGGCAATGCGCAAGTTGGTCGCGGGCGGCAAGCTGCCGGAGAATCCAATGCGGCGCGCCGTCGCGGCGGTCAGTGTCGGCATCTTCAAGAAGCAGCCGCTGCTGGACCTCTGCTACATGGAGGATGTGGAGGCCGAAGTTGACCTGAACCTGGTAATGGATTCTTGCGGGGAGTTCATTGAATTGCAGGGCACTGGCGAGGAGGCTACTTTCAGCGAAGCGCAGCTTGCTGAAATGCTCTCTTTAGGCAAGTCCGGCGTGCAAGATCTGCTGGCCGCCCAGCAGGCAGCTTTGGCCACTGAGTAGGTCCGGTGAAGTTCCTGCATCTGATCTGGAACAACCTGAAGCGAAAGAAGCTCCGCACCGTCCTGACGCTGCTCTCGATCGTGGTGGCGTTCATTCTGTTCGGTCTGCTTTGCGCCATCCGGCAGGCGCTTTCGGGCGGTGTTTCCATGGCCGGGCAGAACCGGCTGGTTACGCGCCACAAGATTTCCATTATCCAGTCCCTGCCCGAATCGTACAAGCTGCGGATCGAGCGGATCCCCGGAGTAGCTCTGGCCACGCACGAATCGTGGTTCGGCGGCGTTTACCAGGATTCAAAGAACTTCTTTCCGCAAATGCCGGTCGTGCCCGAGGAGTATCTGGAGATGTATCCTGAATACCTCCTTGCACCGGAACAGAAGGAGGCCTGGCTGGCAACGCGCACCGGAGCAATCGTTGGGCGAAAGACAGCCGAACGGTTCCAATGGAAGATAGGGGACCGGATTCCCCTTCAATCCTCGATCTGGCCCAGGGCGGACGGGAGCTACCTGTGGGAATTTGACATTGTGGGAATCTATGACGGGAGAGACAAAGCAACAGATACCAGCCTGCTCTTCTTCCGCTACGATTACTTTGATGAGGCGCGAGTGTGGAACAAGGGACAAGTGGGATGGTACATGGTCCAGGTGAACGCCCCATCACAGGCAGCCGAAATCGCCAAATTGGTTGACCGGGAATTTGAGAATTCTGCGGCAGAGACGAAGACCGAGCCGGAGGGCGCATTCTTGCAGGCCTGGGCCAAACAGATTGGCGACATTACCTTGATCACGGCGACGATCCTGAGTGCCGTCTTCTTCACCATTCTGTTGGTTTCGGCCAATACCATGAGCCAGGCGGTGCGGGAGCGGACAGGGGAACTGGGCGCCTTGAAAGCGATGGGTTTCACCAGTACGCAGGTGCTGGGGTTGGTGCTGGCAGAGTCCTGCATCCTGGCGCTCCTGGGTGGCGGGGTTGGCCTTGGATTGGCGTGGATGCTCATTGCGCGGGGGGATCCGACTGGCGGAATGTTGCCACTGTTTTTTTTCCCGAAGGCTGATGTGCTCATCGGGGTGGCACTTAGCGCAGCCCTCGGCGTGTTCGCGGGGATCTTCCCCGCATTGCAGGCGATGCGCCTTCGGGTCGCAGACGCGCTGCGAAGGATGTGAGCAAGCATGGCCGAACCGATTAACTGGTTCTCGCAGGTCGCCTCCGTCACCAAGTTCGGCTTGCTGAGCATCGCTCAACGACGGGGCTCCGTCGCGACAGCGGTGATCGGCATTGCCGGCGTCGTCGCGGTTTTGGTCGGCGTTCTTTCCATGGGCGTCGGCTTCCAGCGGGCGCTGCAGTCCTCCGGCGCGCCGGATGCGGCAATCGTCCTCCGCAGTGGCGCCGAAAGCGAGATGGTCAGTGGTTTCCTGAGGCAAAGCACGCGCCTGATCGCCGACGCGCCTGGCGTGGCGCGCACTGACGAAGGTCCCCTGGCGTCAGCAGAACTCTACGTCCTCATCAATCTGCCCAAGCGCTCGACCGGAACCGACGCCAATGTGCCGATGCGCGGTGTAGAACGCGCCGCGCTTCACGTGCGCGACAAGCTGAAAATCCAAGGCGGGCGAATGTTCGATTGGGGCAGGAACGAGGTCATCATTGGCGTGGGCGCCGCCAGCGAGTTCTCCGGACTGGAACTGGGCGGCAATCTCCGCGTCGGACAGCGCGAGTGGCCAATCGTTGGCGTCTTCTCCGCAGGTGGCGGCACCGCGGAATCGGAGATATGGACCGATGCCAGCGTGCTGCAATCCGCCTACAAACGCGGCGACACCTTTCAGTCAGTGCATGTGAAGCTGAGTTCTCCTGAGGCCTTTCAGGAGTTCAAGGACGCGCTGACGACAGACCCCCGCCTCAATGTGAAGGTGCTCCGCCAGACCGAGTATTACGCACAGCAGTCAACCGCCGTAACGCGCCTGATCCGCACGCTCGGTTATCTCATCGCCTTTCTGATGGGCATCGGGGCCGTGTTTGGCGCGCTCAATACGATGTACAGCTCGGTATCGGCCCGGACGCGGGAGATCGCAACGCTCCGCGCGCTGGGGTTCGGCAGCGGGGCGGTCGTGATCTCCGTCATGATTGAGTCCCTGACGCTGGCGCTCATCGGTGGTGCTGTCGGAGCCGTAGTTGCCTACCTCACGTTCAACGGATTGCACACCTCCACGATGAACTGGAACAGCTTCAGCCAGGTGACCTTTGCCTTTGCGGTGACGCCCGAACTGCTGGCACAGGGGGTTCTGTGGTCTGTGTTCATTGGCCTGATTGGCGGGCTGTTTCCGGCCCTGCGCGGCGCCCGTCACCCCATCGCCACCGCCTTGCGCGAACTGTGATGCGAAGTCTATCGCTTCTCCAGACCTGGGGCATTTGTCGCGGCGAGTGTCTCCGCGCCCGCAGCCTTCTGTTTTTGTTTCGCAGCCAGCTTTTCAAAGTGCTTTAGCCCCACCACCACAGCGACCAGGCCTGCAATGAGCAGAACTGTCGCGATAATGGTGTAAACCATCACCCTCCGCGAGATTGTCGGCTCCTCCGTCGGCGGTGCCAGGCGCAACTCGGTCTGTCTCTTGCAGCGAGGGCATTGTGCCATGGTGCCGACCATTTCAGCCGGGAACTCGATGGGGCCGCTGCATTCGGCACAGACACCTTTCAAACACTTGGTTTGCTTCATCGCGCCCCCATGGATACCCTAAAACTCCAGTGCCGTCACGCCATCGCGTCATTCTTGCCCATTTTTCGCTTGGCGCGAATTGAGGATACCGGGATGATTAACTGTCAA
>CAZHEW010000148.1:0-7807 GCA_964531815.1 uncultured Verrucomicrobiota bacterium | reverse complement strand
CGGAATCGGATCGCAGATCAGCACTTCAGCCGGCGCCTTCTTGGCCAACTGGATGGCGGGATGCACAACGCGCGTGCCGGCGCAGGTGCGTGGATCGGCGGACACGGAGGCGCAATTCACGATCTCGCCTTCCTGTTCTGCCTTCAGCCAAAGCTTGATCTTGCGGGAATCGCCGGCTTCGAGGTTGCCGATTTGCCAAGTCAACTGCTTGCCATCCACAGTCGCAGCGGGTTCGCTCCGCACGTAGCTCGCCTTGGCCGGCACGGTGTCGCGGACGACCACGTTGCCGGCGCACGCTTGTGCGGTCAGGTTCAGTTCGGCCATGAATTCGCGGCCTAGCGTGGCTTCGGGAGGCATTGTCTTGGTCATCTTGACGAGTCCCCCGGTTGGGTCACTGCAAGTGGTCTTGGGTGCGGGGGCTGGTGCCGGCGCGGGCGCGGGTGCGGCGACGGGTTTTGGGGCCGGCGCGGGCGCGAATACCGGGAGGGGCTCGAACCTGGGCTGGCTCCGCATAAACGGGGTGCGGCCAGTGTAATACCTGCCCGGAGGAACATCGTATTCGCTCCGGTATTGTTCATTCCATTGCTCCTGCGGAAGCTGCTCCTGAGCGCAAAGCTTCGACGCGTGGGGCATCATTCCAACAGCCAGAATGGCCGTCGTGCATAGGGTCATCATCAGTCTTGGTTTCATAGTGAGTGTTTGTTTTCCAATCTAGCCGCAAGGGGTTCCGCTTACCGGAACGACCCAGTCATTCACTTCCGCCCTGCTATGCCATGAGGGCGAGTGACTTCATTGTCGCTTAGCATATCACCATTCCGTCAGCATGCAAACTGATTATTTAACAGCGCGTGCGTTCCGGACGGCGCCAGGAGTCGCTGGCGCTGCTCCATTGCCAGGGGCGGAAATTCTCCTTGCGCCGCTGGCAGGCAAAGCCGGCGGCATGCGAGCCCAGAAACGAACGCGGGAGGATTGCTAGCGCTGGATACGAGCCGAGCCCCCCTTGGCGAACGCGCGGACCTGCTCCAGCGTTGCCATGGTGGTGTCGCCGGGGAAGGTGGTCAGTAGGGCGCCATGGGCCCAACCGAGCTTTACGGCTTGGTCTGGATCTTCGCCACTGAGGAGGCCGTAGAAAAAGCCCGCAGCGTAGCCGTCGCCGCCACCGACACGGTCGATCACATCCAGTTCGCAGGTGGGCGCGGTGTAGGTTTGGCCATCTACCCAGGCGACGGCGCTCCAACTGTGGCGGTTAGTGGAATGGACATCGCGCAGGGTGGTGGCGACGACCTTGATCTGAGGATGTTTGTTGATGACCTTGTCAATCATCCCAATGAAGGCGCTGGGGTCGAGCTTGTTCCTGGCGGCGACCTCGGGGCCGGGGATACCGAGGCCCAATTGCAGGTCTTCCTCGTTGCCGACCAGCACGTCCACGTTCCTGACGATCCGATCGAGGACTTTGACGGCGCGGTCATGGCCGCCGGAGATATTCCACAGCTTGGCGCGGTAATTCAGGTCAAAGGAGACGACGGCGCCGGCCTTCCTGGCGGCCTCCATGCCTTCAATGATGACCTCGGCGGTGGTCGGCGACAGGGCAGCAAAGATACCACCGCTGTGGAACCAGCGGATGCCCCCGGCAAAAATGGTCTGCCAGTCAAAGTCGCCCGGCTGGAGTTGGGCTCCAGCCTCGTTGCCGCGGTTGTAAAACACCACCGGCGCGCGCACGCCCTGGCCCCGGTCGCTGTAGACGGCAGCCATGTTTGGGCCGTGGACGCCGTCGTGTTTGAAGTGCTTATAGAAGGGCTTCACGCCCATCGCCCGGACGCGTTCGGCAATCAGCTCGCCAATGGGATAATCCACCATCGCCGTGGCGATGCCGGTCTGCATGCGGAAGCAGTCGGCGAGATTGGCGGCCACGTTGAACTCCCCGCCGCTGACGTGGATTTGGCATTGAGTCGCCTTGCGGAAAGGGATGATGCCCGGATCAAGCCGATGGACCAGAGCGCCGAGGGACAGCAAGTCCAGCGCGCCAGTCTCAGGGATGTTCAAACCATTCATAGTGTCGTTGCTGCATCATGCCCCAAAGAGGGGCGAGGTGTCTGCCAAAAAGTTGACAGGAGGGGAGAGCATTCGGGAGGCACCTGATCGCAGGAAAGTCCTGGCCTTGATCTTCACTTCCGGGTTCGAAGGGAGGGGTGCAGAACGCCATACGGCTGGGCACTTTGGGGAAGACCACTTGCAGGCTTTCTCTGACTGCGCCCCTGCGCCCGACGGGAGCGGTAGATGGCCACACCGGGGCACGGCATCTGCTCCTATCGGCGCAGCAATGTCGGCGCGGATGATAATGAAGCAGTCCCTGGCTCAGGCCGGGATGGTTCTTGGTCTGTGCCTTCAGTTGCAGGCGATGGACCGCTGGAGCGCGCTTTCCCAGATTGAGTCGGGCGACAATGATCGTGCCGTGGGCGGCGCGGGGGAGGTTTCCCGCTACCAAATCAAGCCCGAGATCTGGTGGCGTTACGCTCCGAATAACGCGGATTGGACTAATCCAAACGATGCGCTGGCCGTCGCGACCCGGATCATGCGGGAGCGCTGCGCGGCGTTTGAGCGCGCGGCTCACCGGCTCCCCACGGACTCCGAGTTTTACATCCTGTGGAATGCGCCAACTCAGGTTCGACGGCCAAGCAAGGTGGTGCTTGGCCGTGCCGAACGATTCTGCAATCTGGTCCAACGCCGGTAAGTGGCACGTTCAGCGGGCTGCGTGGAACACTCCTTCGCCGGCGAGGTTGACAGCGAGCCGCCCGTGGGCATTGCGCTGATGCCTGGGGGCAACCTGCGCCCCTCCACTCATTCAGTCGCGCCGCCAAAAGCAGTCCGGAGCGGCGGCATACACCCGCCCTGCACCTGCCGTGCGGTTTCCAGGACGATCTCACCCATTGGCTTGGTCTTAAGGTAAAAGTGGGTTAGGCTAACCAGCAGGGGTGGCTCGGGTAAGGGGTTAAATGCGCAGTGCGGGTTACAGGGGTGAGCCAGGATGAGCGATGCGAAGACTTATGAGCAAACGAGTATTCAACGGGCCGCCGACGCCGGAAGAGTTCCAACGGCAGATGGCGGAGTTCATGCGGCAGCATTTCCAAGGCGCGCCCGGATCCCCGGCGCCGGCGGAGGCGGGCGCGCCGGAAGGCGGCGCCGGGAAGGCGAAGGCCGACCAATTCGAGTTCGCCTACAAGCCGCGCGAGGTGAAGGAGTACCTCGACCGGTTCGTTATCAAGCAGGACGAGGCCAAGAAGGTGCTGAGCGTCGCCCTCTGCGACCACTATCACCATGTCCGGCTGGCACTGGAGGGGAAGGAATCGCCGAATTACGCCAAGCAGAACATCATCCTCATCGGGCCCACCGGGGTGGGCAAGACCTTCCTGATTCGATGCGCGGCGGACTTGATCGGCGTGCCGTTCGCGAAGGCCGACGCCACCAAGTTCTCCGAGACTGGCTATGTGGGCGGCGATGTGGAGGACATGGTGCGTGATTTACTGCGCCTGGCCGGCGGCGACGTCACGCGCGCGCAGTATGGCATCATCTACATTGACGAGATAGACAAGATTGCCGCCGCCGGCAACCAGGTGGGCCGGGATGTCAGCGGGCGCGGGGTGCAGACGAACCTGCTCAAGCTCATGGAAGAAACCGAGGTGCCGGCACGCTCGCCCAGCGACATCGCCGGGCAAATCCAGGCGATGATGGATTTCACCCAGCGCGGCCGCAAAGCGCCGGCCACCATCAACACCAAGCACATCCTGTTTATCGTCAGTGGCGCGTTCGGGGGGTTGGAGCAGATCATTCGCAAGCGGCTGCGCGAGGCGACGATCGGCTTCGCGGCCAAGGACCGTCCGGTGGAGACGTCCGAAGAAGCGCTGGAGCACAGCCAGACGCGGGATTTCATCGAGTTCGGGTTCGAGCCGGAGTTCATCGGGCGGCTGCCGGTGCGCGTGGTGTGCCATTCGCTCAAGGTGGACGACTTGTTCCTGATTCTGAAGAGTTCCGAAGGGAGCATCATCCGGCAATACGAACAGGACTTTGCCGCCTACGGCATCGAGGTGCTGTTCGACGACCAGGGACTGCGGCGGATCGCCGAGCGGGCGGCGGACGAGCAGACCGGCGCGCGCGGCTTGATGACCGTGTGCGAACGGGTGTTCCGCAACATCAAGTTCGAGCTGCCATCCACCAAGGTGAGGCGCTTTGTGGTCACACGCGAGCTGGTGGATGATCCCGCCGGCGAGTTGCAGAAGATATTGTCGGACCCGGCGCGGGAGGAGCGGATTGTCACGCGGCAACTGGTGGATGAATTTGCGCGGCGCTTCCATGCAGCGCACGGCATGAGCCTGCGCTTCACTGAAGCCGCCGCGGACTTGCTGGTCAAGGAGGCTCTGGAGAAAGGCCAGCCGGTGCGCGATCTATGCGCAAGCCGGTTTAAGGACTTCCAGTTCGGCTTGAAGCTCATCGCCCAGAACTCCGGCCAGAAGGAATTCGTGATTGATGCCAACGCGGTGGAGGCGCCGGACAAGACCCTGAGCGATTGGGTGGTGGCCAGCTACCGGAAGTAGGGCAGTCGAGGTTCGCAGGCTGCCCGCCCTGCTGGCGCGCGGGCTCAGACTGGGTCCAGGACGACAATCAGTTTGTCCATCTTCTCAGGAGTTCCTAGCCCGGCAAATAGCTGCCAATACCGTAGTTACAGGCTGATTCCTCCGTCCTTCCTCCGTTGCTCCTCCGTCCCTCCTGCGTTCCACCTCCCATTGCCAGTCGGAGGAAGGACGGAGGAGGAACGGAGGAGGAACGGAGGTGCTACGGAGGAACCACGGCAGAAGGAGGGGTATGGCGAGGGGGCAACTAGACTCACGTCGTTTCCAGCGGGTCAGGATGGGGCCAGCCAGTGCGGTGCGGGTGGAAAGATCGGCGCGCGGCTTGCCAGAGCTCGTTTCCGGCTCTGGCGGCTGATTTCAATCAGGTCTTGAGCGGAGCAACTCCAGCGCCTTGGCCACGACCTGCTCGGGGGTGATCCGTTTCAGGCACTGGTTATCCCCATCGCAGGGAGAAGTCCGGTGGTTGTAGGCGGTGAGGCAGGGCGAGCAGGGCAAGGGCACGTGGAAGCAAAACGAGTTCTTCGGCAGCGGCCCGTAGAGAAGAGGTGTTTCCGGGCCGAACAGGACGATGGTGGGAATTGGGGCAAGAGCGGCGAATTGCCCGGGACCACCGTCGTTGGTGATCAGCAGCGAAGCGCGATGAAAGATTGCCAGGAGGTGACGCACGGATTGGGTATAACCGGTCAGGTCAATGCAATTCGGATTTCGGCAGTATGCCACAACCGCCTGCCCGATGGGCTTGTCGGCGGGGAGCCCAATAATGCCGACCGCGTGTCCTTCCCGGAGGAGGGATGCGCAGAGCTGAAAATAGTTCTCGCGCGGCCACGCCCGTATCGGCAAGAGCCCGCCACTGGGATAAACGAGCACGAGACTCTTGTCTTTGATCGAGGGGAAGTCAGTGTGGAGTCTTGCCGCAATCTGCCGCAACTCCTCCTTGGGAAACGCCAGCATTGGGGGCGGCTCACACACCACGGCAGCCGCGTCCTTGCCCCGCGGCACGGTTTCGGATTCGATCGCCGCGACCAGCGTGAGGAACTGCAGCGAAAGATGGCGGTAGGGGTTGTAGAGCACCGGCCGATTGATGAACGATCCACGGTAGAGCCCTTCTTGGGTGTGGCGATGAAACCCCACGCGCAGTGGTGCCCCGGACAGGCCGGAGAAAATGCTGCTCACGCGCGCGAACAATTCGCAGTCAATTACTACGTCGAACTTGAGCGAGCGCAGAGTGCGCAGGACCCTCAGGCTGTCGGCGGCAAAACGGCCCAGCGAATGGTCGTCGAGGGTCAGCACATTTTCCCGGGGTATGATTTCCAACAGGTCCAGCACCTCGCGATTCCTGCCGAACAGCAGGGCATGGATTGAGGCGCCCGGATAAAGGGTCGTGAGGCGGGCAAACATCGGATGCGCCAGCACCAGGCTGCCCATTTCCGAGAGCAGGATAACCAGAATCCTGCGCGGCGGCTTAGCGACAACTGGCCTTGGGCTGAGCCGGTGCAGGAGTGAGAGTGCAGCGCACACAGGCACCCCCACGTAACGATCAACAGCCCGCTGAAACCCGACATTCATAGAGTGCAGAATTGGCCCGCCGCTGCCGGGACCTCTTAGGGGTCAGGAAGTGCCGCAAGCGGTTCGTGATCCGGACTTTGCCGCACCGCGCCAGTTCCGGGTCTGACGCAGAGGTCTCCAAGTGGTTTTCATGAGCGCCGGGAGACAGTTGACGGCTAGAAGAGAGTGTAAATAAAGGGCGCCAGGCCGGTGCCGGACAGCATGACCAGCAGGCCAAAAATCAGCAGCAGCATCAAGATGGGCAGCAACCACCACTTCTTGTTCTGCGCCAGAAACCCCCACAACTCCTGGATCAATCCGCCGCGCGGCGGTTCGGCTGCGGCCTTCTCAAACTCATTTTGCGGTTGTTCTTGCATACGTGTAGGTCCTGCCGCCAGAGCGGTGTTAGTACTGGCGGAAATAGCTGCGTACATCCTGCGGTGCGGGCTTGGGCAGCCAATAGGTGGTTCCGGATGAAGCAGGCTTGCGGTGCAGCAGGTCCCGCCCCCGCAACCGGAAGAACACCGCCACCGGCGTGATCAGGCCGTAGAACATTACCAGCAACATCACCAGCGAAATCACCCAGCCGATGGGAAATGCCACAACCATCCACCCAACAAACAGCCAGCGTACGGCGGCAGGCCGGACCAGTCCCAGCAGGCCAATCACCAGAGCGAGGCCCATCAGGACCAACCCGACCGCAAGGTGTCGGCGCACCAGGTATTGGTAGGCGCCAAGAGCCAGGAAGAAGATGAGCCAAGCGGCGGCAAACTGGCGCAGGGCCTTGGCCGTCGGCCTAAATGGGATGTCGGACCAGGTCATGCGGCTAGATCATTTAAGAATAAGGACAGCCATGAAAGTGCGGGTCAATCAAGCTCGAATTGGGCCAGGTATTTCTCCCGTTCGGCCGCCGTCACCGCCTGATTCATCTGCTCTTTGCGCAACACGAAATCCTCCAGCACCAGCGCGTCCATGTCCGTGGCCAGGAAGCACCGATAGGCTTCCTGGGGCGTGCACACGATCGGCTCGCCCCGCACATTGAAGCTGGTATTGACAATCACCGGACAGCCGGTTAAGTGCTCGAAGGCCTTCATCAGGCGGTAGTAACGCCCGTGCCGCTTTTCGTCCACGGTCTGCACCCGCGCGCTGTAGTCCACGTGCGTGATGGCCGGCACGGTAGAGCGCACGACGTTGACGCGCTGACGCAAGTCCGGAGCCGTGTTCATCCTCTGGCGGTCGGCTTCCGAAAGCGCCGCGCGATGCTTCTCGAGCACCGGCGCAACCAGCAACATGTAGGGGCTCTCCTGATCGGCCCGCAGAGCGAAGTAATCGCTTACTCGCTCCTGCAGGACGCAAGGCGCGAAGGGCCGGAAGCTCTCACGGAACTTAATCTTCAGGTTCATGGTGGCCTGCATGGTGGTGTTGCGCGCATCGCCAATGATGCTGCGCGCCCCCAGCGCCCGCGGCCCGAACTCCATCCGGCCCTGGAACCAGCCGACAATCTTGCCATCGGCCATCATTTGCGCCACGGCCCCAAGCAACTCGCTCTCGTTCTGATACCGTTGGTGCGGGGCGCCCGCCGCCGCCAGGAACTGGCCAATCTGCTCATTGTCGTAGCGCGGCCCCAACAGGCTGCC
>CAZHEW010000147.1:0-7821 GCA_964531815.1 uncultured Verrucomicrobiota bacterium | reverse complement strand
CGCCGTGGCGCAGGATCGTGACCGTCTTCCTGCGGTAACCGCGGCAAATGCTGCCCGGGGCCGAAGGCTCCATGAGGGTTCGGAGGAAGCCTTGCAGGGTGAAGGCGGGCATGTCCGGCTTGATGAAGTCCGAGTTGAGCATCGGGCCATGGAAGGAGACGAGCCTGGACTTGGCCAGGAAGGCGCAGTGAAGCGAGGTGATGTCGCTGTAGCCGACAAAGATCTTAGGGTTGGCGCGGATGAGTCGGTAATCGAGCCGGGGCAGCAGCCGCGAGGTGCCGTAGCCGCCGCGGACGCAAAGGATGGCCTTGACCTTGGGGTCGGCAAACATCCGCATGAGGTCGCCGGCGCGGTCGCGGTCGCTGCCGGCAAGAAAGCCCCAGCGCCGGCGGACGTTGGGGGCGAGCTTGGGCTTGAACCCGAGACGTTCAAGGGCTGCGGCGGAGCGGTCAATATTCCTGGGGTCCGGCGGCGCGCTGGCGGGGGCGACGATTCCGATCGTGTCGCCGTAGTTCAGACGGTCAGGTAGGATCGGCATGGGGGGAGGGTTATTGGCTGCGCAGGGTGAGGAGCTGGGCTTTGGTTTCGGCGAAGGCAGATCCGAGTTGCCGGACGAGGGCGGGAGCGCCATGCACATTTCGCGCGCGGCCAAGTTCTTCAAGCTTCTGGGACAGCTCAGCAATGCGTGTGGCGCCCAGGTTGAGAGCGATGCCCTTAAGGGCGTGGGCATGAAAGGCCAGCATGGGGCCGTCGTTGATGGACTGGCTGATCTGGGTGATGCGTCGCGGGGCGCTTTCGATGAACAGGGCCACAAGTTCCTGGAACATGCCGGCACCGCTGGTGGAAGGGAGGTTGCGCAACTCCGCGATGAGGGCATGGTCGAGCAGTTTCTCGCCCGAGGCGGCCCTGAGGTGCGACAGGAAGACCGTGTCTCCCCTGCCGGGTTTGGTGGGGCCCCAGCGTTCCAGCGCGGATTGCAGTTCGCCGACGCGGACCGGCTTGGAGATGTAGTCGTCCATGCCGGCTTCCAGGCATTTCTCGCGATCGCCAACGAGGGCGTTGCCGGTCATGGCGATGATGCGGGGACGCTTCTCGGCAGGCCAGCGCTGGCAAATCTGGCGCGCCGCTTCCAAACCGTCCATCTCCGGCATTTGCACGTCGAGAAACAGAATGTCGTAAGGCTTGCGTTCGAGGGTTTTGAGCACCTCGACGCCATTGCTGGCGATGTCGGCGTCATAGCCGAGTTTGTTGAGGACGCTCAGGCCGACCTTTTGATTGATGGGATTGTCGTCGGCCAAGAGCACGCGCAAAGGCAAGCGGCGGGCGAGGTTGCGATCGAGCGTCGGGGTGGCGGGCGGCTTTTTTCCGCCCGGGACCTGGACACTTAGAGCGCGGCACAGGGCTTCGAGGAGCTGGGCCGGG
This sequence comes from uncultured Verrucomicrobiota bacterium, assembly GCA_964531815.1. Classification (GTDB taxonomy): domain Bacteria; phylum Verrucomicrobiota; class Verrucomicrobiia; order Limisphaerales; family UBA8199; genus UBA8199. Next base: position 6,399 of record CAZHEW010000147.1, on the reverse strand, counting down.
CGGATGGGTTTATGGATGGCAACGGCGGCGCTGCCGCGCAGGGGGCGGGCATCATCGCCGGACGGGCGCATGGAAGAGAGCAGGAGCAGGGGCACGTAACGCCCGGAAGGCAGCTTCCGAATCTGTTCGGCCAAGGTCGTCCCCTCCGGTTCCGGTAATTCCAAGTCGAGGATGACGGCATCGAACAGGTCGCCCTGCGCGAGCAGGGCCAGGGCATCGCGGCGGCCGGCGGCGGTTTCGACTTTCATGCCCCATTGCTGGCCGCGCTGCGAAATAATGCGCCGGTTGGTGGGATTGTCCTCGATAACGAGCACGCGCTTGCCGGCGAGTTGCGGCTGCCGGTTTTGCCATGCCGGCGGGGACTTGGCGGCGGGCCCCCGAGCGGAGATAGTAAAGTGAAACGTTGCGCCCTTGCCGGCATCACTCTCGACCCAGATCCTGCCTCCCATCAACTCGGCCAGACGCTTGGAGATAGCCAAACCCAACCCGGTGCCGCCGTAATGGCGGGCCGTGGTAGCATCCACCTGTTGGAAGGACTTGAAGAGCCGGTCTTGGCGGTCCAGCGGGATGCCGATGCCGGTATCGCGCACGGAGAAATGGAGCAGCCATTCTTCGGGATGACGTAGGATTTCAGTGTCATTCTCATGGCCGGGGACGGGCTTGCGCGCGCCGTGGGCGGCGGGGGTTACTTCAACGACTACTTCGCCTTGTTGGGTGAACTTGACGGCGTTGCCGATAAGATTGACCAGGACCTGCCGCAGCCGGGTCACGTCGCTGACCAGAATCCTGGGGATAGCGTCGTCCACCAGGCAAGCCAGGTCGAGCTTCTTCTCGGCCGCCTTGGGCGCCAGCAGTTCCATGGCCTCTTCGATGCAGGCGCAGAGCTCAAATGGGCGGTATTCCAGTTCGAGCTTGCCGGACTCGATCTTGGAGAAGTCCAGGATATCGTTGATGATTGTCAGCAGCGCCTCGGCGCTGTTGCGGGTGGCTTCGACATATTCCCTTTGCTCGTCGGTCAGGTCGGTGTCCAGCAGCAGGCCCGTCATCCCAATGATGCCGTTCATGGGGGTGCGGATTTCGTGGCTCATGTTGGCCAGGAACTGGGACTTGGCGGTCGTGGCTTCCTCGAGCCGCTGGTTGAGGGAAATGAGCGCGGCGTTGCTTGCGATGAGCTGTTGCTGGCTCTCGCGCAGGGCCCGGTAGGCCGCGTCGCGCTGCAACAGGTTGAGGCAGGCTTTGGCGTGATGCCGGATGCGGGCGACCAGTTCAATCTTGTCAGGCAGCTTCACCAAATAATCATTGGCGCCGAGGGCGAAGGCATCGCCTTTGACCCGGGGATTTTCGTTGGTGGAGAGAACGATGATCGGGGTGTCCTTCGTGGCCGGATTGGCGCGGAATTGCTTTACCAGCGTGAGGCCTTCCACGCCGGGCATGACCAGGTCCTGGAGAATCACGCTGGGCTTGATCCGGCTGGCGGTCGCGACGGCTTCCCGGGCATCCGCGCAGTAATGAAGATCAATGTCCGGCTGATTGGCCAACGCGCGGCGGGCCGCTTCGCAGACCAGGACCTGGTCGTCCACGAGCAGCACCGTCACGCGATCCTCGGCGGGCAGCGGCGGGAGCGCTGGATCCGGCCTGGCAGTGTTCTGATTAAGTTCTTCAGCCATGCTTCTCAGTCTGGGGCGCTGCCCTATTCGTAATCCTCGGACCGATCTTGTCGAGCGCCAAAATCCCGGCGGCAATCGCCTGATGATCTTGAGCGCGCAGCGCCCGCGGCGTTTCCCGCGCGGCGGGCATGTCGCTGGGCGGCGCGGTTTTCATGCGCGGGGCTCGCCAATCAGGTCCGCCACCGCCTGAAAGAGCGTATCATCTTGAAAGGCGTTCTTCGTAATGTAGTAATCTGCACCGGCTTCCAATCCGCGCAACTTGTCTTTTTCCCGGTCCTTGTAGGAAACAATCATAACCGGCAGGGATTTGAACTGGGGATCGTCCTTGATCAGGGCGGTGAGTTCGATTCCGTCCAGGCGGGGCATATCCACGTCGGCAATCACCAGGTCGTAATGGCCGGCACGCACGGCGTTCCAGCCGGCCATGCCGTCCACGGCGATGTCGGCCAAATAGCCACGGCCGGCCAGGAGTTTCCGAACCAGCTCGCGGACCGTGGGCGAATCATCCACCACCAGGATGCGTTTTGGCGTTTGGGCGGCCAGCTCGAGGTATTTGGGCGGGACGGACTTGAGGGGGTGCGCCCTCACCATGTTCTCGATGGATCGAAGCATGTCGTCCACGTCCACAATCAGGATCGGCGCGCCGTTTTCGATGAGCGCGGCGGAGCTGATGCAATTGACCTTGCCCAGGCGGCCATCGAGCGGCTGCACGACCAGCTCGCGTTCACCCAGGAAGCGGTCCACGACCACGCCATAGCGAGGGTTGCGGTCGCCGAGAACGACAACCGGCAAGTCGCTCCCGCGTGGTTTGGGAGCGCCGGTGTCGAAGACCTGGTGGGCGGCCACCAGCGCGACCTGGCGCCCGGCGAAATGGAAATGGGGCCGGCCTTCGAGGGTCTCGACGGTCTCGCGTTTGAGCCTCAAGGTGCGGATGATCTGGCTGAGCGGAAAGGCGTAGGGTTCATCGTCCACCTCGACCAGCAAGGCGCGGAGCACGGAGAGGGTGAGCGGCAACTGCAACTGGACCTGCAGGCCGCGGCCGGGCTGAGTGGCGACTCGCAGGTTGCCGCGGAGGCTGTGGGCCATGTTCTGCACCACGTCGAGTCCGACGCCGCGGCCGGAAACCTCGGTCACGGTTTCCTTGAGCGTGAAGCCGGGCAGGAGGAGGAAATCGAGCAGTTCCGGCTCGGTGAGCTCCTGGGCGGCCGCCGGCGTGGCCAGTTGTCGTTGCCGGATGGCCTCGCGGACGAGCTCCAACTGGACGCCGGGGCCGTCGTCGGTGACCGTGACCAGCAACATGCCGGCGCTGTGGCGCGCGTCCAGGCGGATGGTGCCCTCGCAGGGTTTGCCGAGAAGTCGTCGCTGTTCGAGGCTCTCGCAGCCGTGATCCACCGCATTGCGCAACAGGTGGGCGAGCGGGCTTTCCAATCGTTCCAGGATGTCACGGTCCACCGGGACGTTCTGGCCCGTGATTTCGAGCCGCACCTGTTTACCCAGGGCGTGGGCCAGATCGCGGACCATGCGCGGAAAGCGGTGGACGCCCTCGCTGAAGGGGCGCATGCGCGTGCGCAGCACTTCGAGGTACAGGCGCTGGGAAAGCTGCGCGGAACGGCGGTCAAACGAGTCCAGCTCCTGCAGCCGGTCAGTCAGCAACTGCTGGCAAAGGGCCGCCTTCCGGGCCAGTTCGCCAAGCTGGTGCCGCGTGCGCGCGGACAAGCCGTCTTCGTCGCACCGTTGGCGCAGGTCATCCAACTGCTGCGAGAGTTGGGCCTGGTGGCGTTTTAGACGTTGGAGGGAGTCGGCAAAAGGCCGCATCCAGCGCGATTCGACCAGCGACTCGCCTGCCAGGCCGAGCAGGCGGTTCAAATTCCCGGCCGTGAGCCGCACAACGCGTTCGGGTGCATCCCGGCTGGGCAGGGCGACCGCCTGGGGATCAGCCTCGTGGGGAATTGGCGCGGTGGCTGGCGGCAACGAGGGCGCCGCTTGTTTGCCTGCGGTCGGGCTGCTGGCCTGGGGCAGGTCAGCCAGGGAGCGGAGCAGTTCCCGGATTTCGTTGGCGTGATCGGATTCCCAACGAATGATGTTGGCTTCGGTTTGCCTGGAGATCTGGAGCAGCAAGTCAGTGCCGCGGAGCAACAGGTCAACTTCCGGCTGGCGCAGGGCCAGTTGTCCTTGCTGAGCCAGGACGAAGCAATCCTCCAGGGCATGAGCGATTCGCACGGCGGGCTCCAGGTCCACTATGCGCGCGGCCCCTTTGAACGAGTGGGCCGCGCGCATAAGGTCTTCCAGACGTTCGGGTGTTGCGCGGCCCTGTTCGAGCTCGAGCAGCCCGCTGGTAAGGACGGCGACCTGGTTTTCGGCTTCGACGCGGAACAACTCCAGCATCGTGAGATTCGCCAGGTCATCGGGGTTGCGCTTGTTCACGTCAGGCTCCGATTTAGAGACGAGAAGACACGATCGGCATCGAGCAAGCCGACCGACCGGCCTTGCCACCGAAGAATACCCCGGATGTAAGTGCGCTCGGAGTTTGCCAGGGGGGCCGGCGGATCGGTCAACTCCTGGTTCTGAAACCGATGGGTGCCGCGAACTTCGTCGGCCGGAAAGACGAAGCGATGCCCGCTCCAGTTGGCCACCAGCAGCCGGTCATAAGTCATATGCCGTGTATGGCCGGGCGGGGCGCCGTCCAGTCCCAACAAATGGCCGAGCGAGACACAGATCAGCAACTCCCCGCGCACACTCACCAGCCCCAACACAATTCCCTTGCGCCGATTTGGCAGCGAGTGGACCGGACGGCGTTCGGCCACTTCCTGAAACGCATGAGCAGGCAGGGCGAGCCATTCGTTGTGGATTCGAAACAGCAGGGCGGAGGTTTGGGCTGGGGCCGGCGGTGTCTGCTTCCGCGCGAAATGCTCGGCCCATGCGCGCCGGTAATCCGGTGGCAGCGGACGGGCAAGCAACTGAAGCGCGGCCGTGGAAAGGACCGGGCAGTTGCGGCAATGGATGACCTCGGCCAGCTTCGGACAGGTGCCATTGCCCCGCACGCCGATTTCATTCCAACAGGCCTTGACCTCCGGGTTGGCTGGGGATTGGTTTGGCGGTTCGGTGGTATTCACCAGGGTGGGCTGCATTCTGGTGTTCTGCGCGGCAGATGTTCAATCCGCGTCACTGCCTGTGGCGAGAGTTTCGGAGAACAAGACCTTGCGCACGGCCTCCGGGAGCAGGCGTTGCTCGTAGATCAACTGGATGGGGTTGTGATTATCCAGGAGCATCGGTCCCAGGTGGGGCGCCCGGCCCAGGTTCATTCCGGAATCCGCAAAGTCTCCGACCTCTTTGCGGAGTGTTTCGGTGGCTTGCTCAGCAATGAGACCAAGCAGATGATTGCTCCCGCGCTCATCGGGGTGATTAACGATGATAATTCGGGTGCTGAGGCGTTCGGTGGCGGGCTGGCCCAGGGTGAGAGCGGAGAGATCCACGGCGGGGACGTCGCGCCCGCGGTAGTTGAATATGCCTGCCACGCCCCTGGGCGCCTGGGGGAGCGCTTTCATTTCCAGCAGCGGCACCACCTCGACCACGCGGCTGGCCTCCAACGCGTAGCGGTCCTTGCCCAACTGGAACAGCAGAAACAACATTTCAAAGCTAAGGCGACAGCTTGAACCGGGCCACGCTGGCCTGCAGGCCGCGCGCGGCGCCGTTCAGATGCTCGATGGCCAGGTTGGATTGCCGCAGAGATTCGGCGGTTTGCCGGGCCGCCTCGGTCAGTTGCGTCAGCGTGTCGCTGATCTGCAGCGCGCCGGCTGCCTGCGCGTGCATGCCTTCATTGACCGCTTGAAACCGCGGGGTGAGCGTTTGGACCTGGTGGATGATCTGGGCCAAATGCGTGGCGACCTCCCGGATTTCCTCGATCCCGCGGCGCGCTTCCTCGGAGAACTTGTCCATGCTCATGACGCCTGCGGCGACGGCCGATTGCATCTCCTTGACCATCTTCTCGATGTCATAGGTGGCGACGGCGGTTTGGTCGGCCAGGCGGCGGATTTCCATGGCGACCACCGCGAAGCCCAGGCCGTATTCGCCGGCCTTCTCAGCTTCGATGGCGGCGTTGAGCGAGAGCAAATTGGTCTGGTCGGCCACCCTGGTAATGGTGGTGACGACGGAGTTGATATTGACCGTCTTCTCGCTCAAGACTGCCAGTTTGGCGGTGATCGAGCCGGATGCTTCCGTGATCTGGCGCATGGTTGTCTCCATGTGCGTGATGGCGGTGTGTCCGCTGCCGGCGAGCTGGGCAGTGTGTTCGGCGACCTGGTTGACTTCGTTCATCGTGTGCACCAACTCCTTGGAGGTGGCCGATATCTGCTTGGAGGTGGCGCCGATTTCTGCGGTGGTGGTGGCAATCTCACGGGAGGTGCCCTGTTGCTCCCGGGCCGTCGCGGCAATCTCCGTGGCCGTGCTGGTGACCTGGTTGCCAGACCGCTGGACCTGGCCGACCAGCTCGGAGAGATTATCCGCCAAACGATTAAGCCCCTCGCTCAGGAGGCCAAACTCGTCGCGCCGCTGCACCGTCAGGCGTTCGGTAAAATCGCCCTGCTGCATGCGTTCGAGGGCGGCGACCAGCTGATTTAAGGGTTGGGTGACGGTGATGGAATGCACCCGGCCGACGATGGGAATCGCCAGGAGGATAATGATGATGGGCGCCAGCCCAACCCACCCCAGCGTCCGGATGGCAACCGACTCCTTG
>CAZHEW010000146.1:0-7832 GCA_964531815.1 uncultured Verrucomicrobiota bacterium | reverse complement strand
GCGGCCAGCCCATCTTTGCGACGTTCCGAGAGCTGTCGGTCTCCCCGGATGAGGCATGCCAGCGCGAAGGTTTGCGAGCCGTCGCTGTCCTGCCGCTTCGTCATCATGAGAAGCTCATCGGCGCGCTCTGCCTGGGATCCCACACTTCAGACGAGATTCCGGCGCCCATCCGCCTCGTCATTGAGGCGATCGCCGCGCAGGCGGTGGGGGCCATCGCGCGCATCCAGGCGGAAACCGACCGTCGCCGCCTGGAGCAGCAAATCCTCGAGATTGGCGACCGCCAGCAGGCCCGCATCGGGCACGACATCCACGACGGGCTCTGCCAATCCCTGGTAAGTCTGGCGTTCGACGCCAATTCGCTGCACCGTGACCTGGCCGGCAAACACCACGCGCAAGCCGATCGGGCGCACCGCATCGCCCTTTATCTCGACCACGCCATTACCGAAGCGCGGCAATTGTCGCGCGGTCTATTCCCAGTCCGCCTCGCGACGGACGGTCTGGCGCCCGCACTGGAGGAGTTGGTCAATGCCACCGCCAGGCGCTTCAGAATCCAGTGCCGCTTCCCGCCCCCGGAATCCGCGGTCGTGGTGGATAGCACAATGGCCACGCATCTTTACCGGATTGCCCAGGAAGCCGTCGCCAACGCGGTCAAACACGGCCAGGCCCGGAGTGTCTGCATCCGACTCTGCAACCGCGCCGGCCAGATCGAACTAAGCGTCGAGGATGATGGCCGCGGCCTTTCCTCTGCCAAACCCGGTAAAGACGGCGGCATGGGGCTGCACATCATGGATTACCGCGCCCGTGCCGTCGGCGGCACACTCCGGGTCGGTCGGGGCCAGCGCGGCGGCACGCTCGTTTCTTGTTGCGTGCCCCTAAGCCAGGGTGGACAATCGTGCCCATGAGCCGGAAACCACAAACTGCCCGCCACGCCGGAAAGCGTGCGCGCATTCTGCTGGTGGATGACCATCCCATGGTGCGCGAACGCCTGGGCGAACTCATTAATCTGGAACCTGATCTGGTTGTCTGCGGCCAAGCCGAAGACTGCCGCCAAGCTGTCGCGGCGGTCGCAGCCCACAAGCCGGACCTTGCTATCATTGATCTGGCGCTCAAGAACTCGGATGGCTTGGAATTGATCAAGGATATTCGTCTCCGCTGGCCCAACGTGAAGATGCTCGTCGTCTCGATGCACGACGAGTCCTTGTACGCCGAACGGGTCATCCGCGCCGGGGCCCGGGGGTATGTCACCAAGCAGGAAGCCACGCGCAGCATCCTCCTCGCCATCCGCCGCGTCTTGAGCGGCAGCATCTACCTCAACGAGAAGGCTTGCGCCCGTATCATCAGCAGGTTAGTGGACCGGCCCGACCCCGTCGCCGCCACGCCCGCCGAAGTGCTGGCGGACCGCGAACTGCAGGTGTTCGAAATGACCGGCCGCGGGCTGAGCACCAATGAAATTGCCGCGCGGCTGCATATCGCGGTCAAGACCGTGGAAACCTATCGCGGGCGCATCCGGGAGAAACTGAACCTCAAGGACTCCAGCGAACTGCGCCAGCACGCCATTGCCTGGACTCAGCGCTATTAAGCGGCTTTCAGACCTGTAAGGCTTTCCCTTACAAAAAAATCAGGGGCTTCCCTGACAGACAGCTCTCCAGCCGTGTGATAGAAATGAGCCGGTATCGTTGAATGGTTGCCCGGCGCCCCTGTGGAGGCGCGGCGAATTTCGGGTGCTGGGTGATCAGCACGCAAGCGATGGGGAACCCTTTGGCGCACGGCTGGGTGGTTCTGGGGTGACGGCGAGACAGGCTTTCGCCGGGGCGGGAACGCAGGAATGGAAGAAGTGAGCCCCCAGCCGTAGCGCCTTAACGCAGGCAACCACACGCCAGTCAGCCTGCAAACCCAAGCGACTCTGCAGGCACATAACACCTGGATAACACGCGAATACGCCAGAGACCCGCCCCGCACACGCCAGGAATGAGCTGATGCGACCGGCACCGGTCGGCAGCGGCCCTCAGGCTTTAACTTGCGCTGGAGCGCCAAATCGCCTAATAGCTTACCGGCCACGCGCGCCGGGCATTGAGCAAACCTGGCAAGAGTGCGTGAGGTCAAATACTTAAGTCTATTTAATCACAGTAACCATTTATGCCTGCTGCCGCTGACACCCAAGCGACTCCTGCCCTTCAAACCCTGCCTGGAGACGACGTGCGCCAAATCATGTGGCGCTTTGCCGATCGCTATGACCTCGCCATGCTTGTGCAGTCCAGCCGGACTGTGGCGCGCGGTCCGGTCGCCCGCCTTGTCGCCCAGGGCGCCCGCAACTCCCACGACTGGACGCCGGAAAAGGCCAGCCTTTTGGCCGTCTATGACGAAAGCGGCATTACCGCCGCCTTCCTTGACCCGCAGCACGGCGGGTTCATCGAGGGACCGAAGAACCTCGCGCTTTCCCTGATTGCCTTTGAACTGTCCTGGGTTGATGCCGGGGCGGCCACCTGCAGTCTCGCCGGCAACCTGGGCCTCGCCCCCATCCACGAGCGCGGCACACCTGAGCAGCGCGACCATTACATGACCCTCGCCGCACCCCCCAAGCCCGGCGAGCAACGCAGGCAGATCCGCGCCGCGTTTGCCCTCACCGAGCCCATCCCCTTCGTCGGCGTGGAAACCGGGATGCTGGGGGGCAAAGTCCGAGTCGTGGAATGGAAGGACGGCCAGGAACCCATCCTCCAAGTGGAGAAGCGTGGCCGCTTCATCACCAACATGGGCTTTGCCAACGTCGTCACCGCCGCCGTCGAGTCGGATGACGCGCGCATCAAAGGCGCCTGCATGATTATCCTGGAAGAGAACGACCCGGGCACGTGGGACCGCGGCACGCCCACCAAAAAGCTCGTCCACCAGCTTTCCTCGACCAACGATCCCGTTCTCAACGTGCGCATTCCGGCCAGCCGCATCATCGGCGGCTACTCGGTCAAGGACGGCGTCATCATCCCTCGCTACTCCAACAGCGAGGTCATCGAAGCCGTCTTCAGCCACACGCGCGTCACGGTCGGGCTCATGACTTCGGCCAAGCTGCTTTCGGCCGTTGAGCCGGTCATCATGTATGCCCGCCGCCGGTTCCGGGGCGGCCAGGGCGCGCCCGGCACGCCGCGCTACGAGCTGGGCCTGCAACAAAAGGAAGATGTGCTCCACCGGCTGGTGGATGTCTGGGCCACCGGCGAAGCCAGCGCCTCCCTGGGGTTTGCCGCGGCCCGGATCTTCGACGAGCTTGATCCGCTGGAGAAGAAGAAGGACGAAATCCTCTCCGCTCAGAAGCTGACCGGCCGCGCGGCGATCAAGGCCCTGGCCAAGACTGAACAGGACGCCATCGAACTGCTGCAGCTCGCCGCCAAACCCGCGGGTGCCCGCGACGAGCAGCGCCTCGAAACACTGAAGGCCGACCCGCTGGTGCAGTTTGCCCTGCTGGATTCGGAAGCCAACGTGCTCTGCCCCGCCTGCAAGCTCTGGAACACCGGCCACGGCGCCAACATGATGCGCGAGGCCGTCAGCCTCATGGGTGGCTACGGTGTCACCGAGGACTGTCCCGGCTTCCTGGGCCAGAAGTGGATGGACGCCCAGCTCGAGGCCACCTACGAAGGGCCCGAAGCGGTCCAGCGCCTCCAGCTCTCGCTGACCATGACCAACGAGGTCTTCCTTGCCCAATTCAACGACTGGATCGCCGAGATGGCTCGCCTCGCCTCGTTGCGCCCAGGCACGGGCGCCTGCACGCTGGCCACCGCCATGAAGCTCTGGCTCTGGACCCTCAACCACCTCCAGACTGCCACCGACGCCGACGGCGCCAAGCTCTACCACAAGAGCCGCCAGAGCGTCACCTTCCCGCTGGCCGACGCGCTGTGCTGGCTGCTGGCGGCGCGCCAGTTCATTCTCGACGTCAGAGAGCTCGAAGCGAAGGGCCCGGCAAATCCCGCGCTGGCGGAGGGCCTGCCGGGCTTCGTGAATTTCTTCTCCGACCTCTGCCACGTGCAAAGCGCCCGCGCCGCGGGCGAGGTCGGTCGCATCTGCGCCGAACTGGTCCACGGCTACAACCGCCACCCGGCCTGGGACGCCGCCACTCGCAAGGCCTGTTACTCGGCCGAGGAGTTGGCATCGCTCGAAGGCATCATCCCGGGCATTGACGGCGCCGCGCGCGCCTGCGCCGATGTCGCCGAGGCCGGCGAGGCCCAGCCCGTCAAGGCCGGGCCCTGCGCCAAGTTCACCGGCCTCGAAGCCTTCACCCGCCTGCGCGCCAGACTCGACGGCTGCCTGACCGGCTCGCGCCTGGCCAAGGACCGCGCCGCCGACGCCCTGACCAGGGTGATGATCCCCGAGGCCCTGGACTATCCGGTGTAGCCCAAGCGTTCTGACTGAGGCTGATTAAGACAGTCATTCCCCACAAACATGAAACGCAGCACAGAAGCCTTCGTCGCTGGGAACCTCTTTGAAGTTGGCCTCGGCCACGTCGTGCTTGCCCGCTTTCGAGGCGGAGACGCAGAGCTAGGCGTGTTCCTGGTGGATGTTTACTGCCAGGGAGTCAAAGACGCCTTCTACTCACGAGTGAGCGAGGCCCGGTATGACACTGAAGTGCTGGACCGGTTAATGCCGGCCGCAGACAGGAGGACCATTGACCCACCCTCCGCGCGAAAGTTGGTCGAGGCTGCCGTGGCCTATGCACAGGGCCTCGGCTTGGCACCGCATCCCGATTATAAAGCGGCCTGCCGGGTCTTTGGCGGCACAGACGCGACGGAGTCCAACACCGGGTTCACCTTCGGCAAAGACGGCAAACCGTTCTACATACAGGGGCGGTATGATTCATTTGAAAGGGCCCTGCGTGTGATGAACCAGCTTCGCGCCCGCTGCGGCAAGGATGGTTTCCACTTTCTGGTGCATGCCAATGAAACTCAGAACCGCGAGTTAGAGCGTGCTGGTTTTGATGTCAGGCAGACGATTCCGATACCGCCCGATATGCAGTAACGAGAGCACAGGACCAGCCGTTCCAGATGACCAGAGAACTTGCCCAGCCTGCTTCCCCCATTGACCGCCAGCGGATGGACGCCGACATCGTCTGCGTCGGCTTCGGGCCGGCCACGGCGGGATTCCTCACCACGCTCTCCAGGCAACTCCTCAACCCCGACGGCACGCCAGCGGTCGAAAGCGCCGTCCTGCCCGGCGCGCCGCCGCAGGTTCTCTGCTACGAGCGCGCCGACGACATCGGCTTCGGTGTGTCGGGGGTGGTGACGCGCGCTCGGGGGCTGCGCGCGTCGTTGCCCGATCTCGACCCCAAAGACATTCCCATGGCCGCCCCGGTCACGGAGGAGAGGGTCGTCTATCTCCTCGACCCCATCGGCGCCAGCCGCCGCTCCTGGCCGCTGCGCGCGGCCGACGCCTGCCTCCGGGCCTTCCGTGGCTTGTTGCCGTTGGAGCATGAGGGGTTCGAGCTGCCGTGGGCGCCCGCATTCCTGCATAAGACCGGCGGGCTGGTGCTTTCGATGGGCCAGTTCCTGCAATGGATCGGGGCGCAGGTCCAAGGCACGGGCACCGTTCAGATCTGGCCCGGCACCCCGGTGGCCGAGGCGCTCATCGCTGATCAAAAGGTCATGGGCGTCCGGCTGATAGACCAGGGCCTGGACAAGCAAGGCAAGCCAAGCGACGGCTTCATGCCCGGGATGGATATCCGTGCCGCGCTCACAGTGATCGGCGACGGCCCCATCGGCCCCATTGGCCAGCAACTCGACGCCGAGCTCGGCCTCCCCGAGGGCCGCCACGTCCGCGACTGGGCGGTCGGCATGAAAGTAGTCGTGGATCTGCCCGCCGACACCGCCCTCAAGCCCGGCACGGTCCTCCACACGTTCGGCTTTCCCGAGCCGGAGATATTCGGCTTCTTTTACGTCCATCCGGATCGCATCGCCTCACTGGGCATCTTCGTTCCCTCGTGGTTTGACAGCCCCATGCGCACGGGTTACCGCTACCTGCAGCATTGGATGCTGCATCCCTACCTCTGGCGGTATCTCAAAGGAGGCAAGCTCCGCTCCTGGGGCGCCAAGACACTCGGCGAATCCGGGCGTCGCGGTGAGCCGCACCTCGTCGGCGACGGCTACGCCCGGATTGGGGAAGGCAGTGGCACCACCAACGTCCTCACCGGCTCGGGCGTGGACGAGGCCTGGGTCAGCGGGGTGCAACTGGCCGAGGGCGTGCTCGAGTTGCTCAGAGCTAAGAAGCCCTTTACCCGGCAGAACCTCGAGGCGACCTGCCTGAAGCGGCGCCGCGCGAGCTGGGTGGAAACCGAGGCCCGCATCGCCGAGAAGTCGCGCGACGGCTTCCAGAAAGGCGTTTTGCGCGGAATGATCGGCATGGCGCTGGCCGGCTTGACCAAAGGGCGCCTCTCACTGGGCGGCGAGCCGCTCCCCCCCTATAAACGCATTCCTACCCTGGAAGAGTATTACCGCGGACGGATTCCCGCCGCCGAAATTCAGCAACTCCGCAAGGAATGCGCAATCAAGGGCGTCTCGCTGCACAACGCGCTGATGCACCGCTGCGGCTGGCCGGCGATACCCTACGATGGCCAATTATTCGTGTCGCACCAGGATGCCCTGCTGCTGGGCGGCAAGGTGCAGGCCCCTCCTGGCTATGCCGACCATGTGATCTTCCTCTATCCCGAACTCTGCGAACGCTGCGGCGCCAGGATTTGCATCGAGCTGTGTTCGGGCCAGGCCATCACGCCCGGCCCCGGCGGCATCCCGGCGTTCGACCGGGAAAAATGCGTCCACTGCGGCGCCTGCCATTGGAACTGCTCCCAACCCATACCCGGAAACCCGGAGCGCATGAATATCGCCTTTCGCGCCGGAACCGGAGGTTTGCATTCTGCTGAGAATTAGGATGCGTGGGACGCGGTAATGTTCCAACCAGTTTCCCTCTTCGGAGCCGGACGCCGCCTTCTATTGGGACCTGCCAGGAATCGAGATGCCCGCCCGATCCGGCACGGACGCAATTAAGGCGCAGACATCCTGAGCCGTTGAAAACGATGCGAGTCCAATCCTCCCCTCGCCATACCCCCTCCTTGGGTGGCACCCCGCTCGCTCCTCCGTCCATCCTCCGTTGCTCCTCCGTCCCTCCTCCGTTCCACCTCCCACCGCCAATCGGAGGTGGAACGGAGGTGGAACGGAGGTGGAACGGAGGAGCAACGGAGGAACAACGGTGGTAGCAGCCTGCCGCTACGGTCATGGTAGCTTCTTGCCGCCCCAGGAATCTGGCACAATTCGATCTCGACCAATTTGCGGCGCCGCCCCATCCTGATGCCGGGTATGTCATGCGAAGCAAGGGTGAGTTATTTCGGTCTGAGCGGATCGTGTGAGAGTCGCGATTTTCGAGGAGCAAAGATGATTGTGTGCCGTCTAATGGAAACGAATCTCTGGTTAAATTTGCAGGCAACGTAAGCTGACGGGTGAAAACAACTGAAGCCTTATGTATAGACTCCTTTTCCGTCCGTCCGTCGGACTCGGCCAAACTCCGCGCGCGCGCCGGGGCTCCATTCTCTCTTCTCTATTCTCGAGCCTCGCCAGTGCGGCTGTCGTCCTGTTTCTCATGAGCTCATCGCTCTCAGCCGGGTCGCGCGACGCCCAATGGAAACAGGTCGAGGAAGCCATCAAGAAAGGCCTGCCCAAGACTGCCATCACCAATCTGGAGCCGATCATCCAAGGCGCGCTCAAGGACAAGGCTTACGCTGAGGCCGTGAAGGCCATCGGTCAGAAGCTCGCGCTGGAGGGCAACATCCAGGGGAACAAGCCGGAGGAGAAGATCATCCGCTTGGAGGC
>CAZHEW010000145.1:0-7835 GCA_964531815.1 uncultured Verrucomicrobiota bacterium | reverse complement strand
CCCTGCCAGTCGTCAATGCCGGGGCGCTTCTGATCGCCTGTCTCCTGATACTGCGCGGGCTTCTCCGTGCCGGCCACTTCGACGTGAGTATTTATCCATCGCACTCGTTGTTACACCGTTCCCTCACGGTTCTGCTTGCCGGCGTTTACCTGCTGGTCGTCGGCCTGTTCGCCAAGATTGTCACCCACCTCGGCGGTGATGCGGCCTTCCCGATCAAGGCCTTCCTGGTCCTGCTGTTTCTGGTGCTCCTTGCCGTCCTGCTCCTCTCCGACCGGGTGCGGCTTTTCACCCGCCGGTTAGTCAGCCGCCATTTCTTGAGACCGGTCTATGATTATCGCAGCGTTTGGCGGACCTTTACCGAAGGCACCGCCCGGCGGGTTGAGCAGAACGAATTGTGCGGCTCCATCGTCAAGCTCGTCTCCGATATCTTCCAGGCACTCTCCGTCACCATCTGGCTGGTGGACGACCGCAAGAACAGGTTGAGTTTCGCCGCTTCGACTTCCATTTCACAGCAACAGGCCGGACAACTGGCGTTGGAATCCGCCGATGCGGCTGAAGTCATCTCGGCTTTGAGTGCCCATCCCGACCCGCTCGATCTGGATTCGTCCAAGGAGATCTGGGCCTCCGCGCTGCGACGTTCTCACCCGGACGAGTTCCGCAAAGGGGGCAGCCGCGTCTGTGTCCCGATGATGGCCGGCGGCGAAATGCTCGGGCTCCTGGTCCTCGGAGACCGCGTAGGCGCGGTGCCGTTCTCCGTTCAGGATTTCGACCTTCTCAAATCCATTAGCGAGCAAAGTGCGGCTGGCCTCCTCAACATCCAGTTGTCCCAGCGGCTCTCCCAGGCCAAGCAGTTGGAGGCTTTTCAGGCGATGTCCGCCTTCTTTATCCACGACCTGAAAAACACCGCCTCCACCCTGTCGCTGATGCTGCAAAACCTCCCAGTGCATTACCAGGATCCCCAGTTCCGGGAGGATGCCCTGCGGGGGATCTCCAAGACCGTCGCGCATATCAATGAAACCATCAGCCGGCTAAACGAGCTGCGCCACGAACTCATACTCCAGCCCGTTGAATGCGATCTGAACGAGTTGGTCACGGAGATGCTTAAGGGGCAGGAACAGGCCGCCGACATAACCCTGCTCAAAGAGCTCACGCCGCTCCCCAAAGTCCGGCTGGATCCCGCTCAAATCCAGAAGGTGGTCACCAACCTCGTGCTCAATGCCCGCGATGCGGTTCCCCGCGGCGGCCAAATCCGCGTGGAAACCAGCCAGGAAAACGGCTGGGTTATTCTGGCCGTGGCGGACAATGGTTGTGGCATGACTCCAGAGTTCATTCAACGTTCCCTCTTCCGCCCGTTTCAAACCACCAAACAGAAAGGAATCGGCATCGGAATGTTCCACTGCAAAATGATTGTCGAAGCCCACCGCGGCCGCATCGAAGTCCAGAGCGAACCTGGCAAAGGAACAACCTTTCGTGTGCTGTTGCCGGTCTGACAAATACTCCATTTCCGCCATGCTTCCCCGACTACTAATTGTGGACGATGACGACGAGATTCGCACCCAGATGAAATGGGCGCTCAACAAGGATTACCAGATCTTCCTGGCGCAAGATCGCGTCCGGGCGATTGACGCGTTTACGGAACATCATCCCCAGGTGGTGCTGCTGGATCTTGGGCTTCCCCCCCACCCCGGCACGCCGCAAGAGGGCCTGGCGGTGCTCTCGGAACTCATCGTTCGCGACCGCTTCGCCAAGATCATCATCGTCTCCGGTCAGGCGGAGAAGACCAACGCGCTGCAGGCGATTGGCGCCGGCGCCTACGATTTCCTCACCAAGCCGGTGGATCTCGAGGAGCTCAAGGTTATCCTCCGCCGAACCTTCCATGTCGCCGGACTGGAGCGCGACTATCGCAAGCTGCAAGCCCAACTCCAGACCGAGACCTTCGAGGGGTTGCTCGGCGCCAGTCCGCAAATCCAAAGGGTCTTTGCTTCCGTGCGCAAGGTTGCGACCACCAACGCCCCGGTCCTTATCCTGGGCGAAAGCGGCACCGGCAAGGAAATGCTGGCGCAGGCCATCCACCGGCGCAGTTCGAGAAAGGATGGGCCATTCGTTGCCATCAACTGCAGCGCTATCCCCGAGACCTTGTTGGAGAGCGAGTTGTTCGGCCACGAAAAAGGCTCGTTCACAGGCGCGCATATCCAGCGCAACGGTCGCATCGAGACGGCGAGCGGCGGCACCCTCTTCCTGGACGAAATTGGTGAAATCCCCCAGCAGATCCAAGTCAAGCTCCTCCGTTTTCTACAAGAGCAGCGCATCGAACGGGTTGGCGGCAGACAGGAGATCCAGGTTGACACGCGAGTGATCGCGGCCACCAACGCGGACCTGAAGAAGGCGATCGGCACAGAGCGATTCCGGGAAGACTTGTATTACCGCCTGGCGGTGGTCGTTATTCACCTGCCGCCGCTGCGGGATCGTGAGGGGGACATCCGTTTGTTGGCGCAGGAATTCCTGCGCCGCAGCGCCGTCGCCAACGAGAAAGAAGGAATCGGCTTCAGTCAGGATGCCCTTCGAGCGATCCAGGCCCACTCCTGGCCGGGCAACGTGCGTGAACTCGAAAACCGCATCAAACGCGCCGTGATCATGGCCGAAGGCAAACGGGTATCGGCTGCCGACCTCGAACTGGAAAGTCCATCGCGCACCGTTAACCTAAACCTCAAGGAAGCGCGGGAAGCCGTCGAGCGTGAAGTGGTTCAGCGGGCGCTGCGAAAACACGGCGGCAAAATCGCTCCCGCTGCCGCCGAAATGGGAATCAGCCGGCCCACCCTTTACGAGTTAATGGAGAAGCTGGGAATCGAGAAATCCGAGCGGGAGGACGAAAAGGAATCCGGCTAGGCTCGTTCGGTCGTCCTGCCTGCGTCGGCACAGCCACGGACGGTTCGCATCATGGCTGGCACGCGTTGATGACAGCCCGGAACCCAAAGGTATTGAACGTGCTGGACGGGGCTAAGCCGTAACGCTGCGCGCACCGGGCATCCCTGGCGTCGCTCTGCCAGCTGCCGCCGCGAAACGCGCGAGCCGAGCCTGAAGCGGGGCCCTGCGGGTCGGACTGCGAAGCCGAGCCGTAACTTGCATACCAATCCCAACACCATTCCCACACGTTCCCCGCCATATCATGCAAGCCATACCCGTTTGGCGCGAAGCAGCCGACTGGACTGGTGTAAGGGGAAACCCCATCGTTGAAACTGGGCGAGCCGCCTTTTGTTGCGTTCACGTCGTAAACGTAACCCCCCACCGACAAGGGAAACGCGTAGTAGTTCGCCTGAGCCCACGAAATGGTATTGCCCCACAGGAACCGCTGTCCGGTCGCTCCCCCCCGTGCCGCTTTCTCCCACTCGGCTTCCGTCGGCAGCCGATACCCGTTCGCATTCCACTTCACGTAGGGGACATTTGTCCCGGTCTTATACACGCTCGTCAACCCGGCGTCATTGTAGTAGCAGGGCGTCCGCGCCTCCCTCTGGCTCCGCGCATTGCACCACTTCACGCAATCCCGCCAGTTGACCGAATGCACCGGATGCGTGCCCGCTTTCCCTGAGCCAGCGTTCTCATAGCTGTAGCCATTGCCCCCATTGTATGCCTTCACTGTGTCCCATAGCGCCTTGGTCACTTCATTTCGGTCCATGAAAAACTCACTTACATACACCGTATGTACAGGCAGAGACGCCGCATTTCCATCCGAGCCATCCCCCATGGAAAAGCTGCCGGCGGGAATGAGCACCATCCCGTCAGGCGAGAGTTTTACCACCCGGTAAAACCTTCTGGGCGCATTCGGCGCGGTCACATCCACAAACCGGCAGGGGTTTTGGGCCACCAGCAGATTTGTCAACACGCCCCAACTGGGCTGACTCATGTTGGTACAGTATTGGATCTGATGGGTAGCACCAACACTGCCCACAATGGTCAGCCGTGGCACCATCGCGATGTCCACAATCCCCTCTACCGCCCATCCAGTCCCCACGCCAGCCCCAAGCCCGACACACAAAGCGAAAAACAACCGAAGGGAGTGCGAAAATCTCGTCATCATTATAGCCTTATTCTTCGTAACCATTTAAGTAATCGTACGGATAGCATAGGTCATGCCAAGATAGGGGCAACTACTAGTTCTGGACTACATGATAACCAACATCAAGCCCCCATCGGCATGGTCCGAACGCTGACTGTTACTGCCCAGGCAGATCCCGAGCCGCAGTTGACGGCGTGGGGAAGGTGCTGAGGTTACCGCATTAACCTCCTCCGCCATTTTGCGAGGCGAGAGCTTTCCGTATGTGTCAGTCTGCTCCCACCGCGGCATGACGTTGAAATGAGTTTGCCCGCCAGGCCGGTGAGGTCAGTGCTCATCCTGATTTGCCGGGCAAACGGAGCAAGGACCAACTTGGGCGCTGCGTGAGGTTCACGCAGGCCGCGTGGCAACCACTCTCGGGGCGGGCGCCGCTGAAAAGTCGGTGCCTGGAGTGACAAACCGGCCCAGTAGTCGGGCATGGAATCCGTGGAAAGCATGGCAGAGCCACTTCCGACACCCGCTTGGGCGGACTGTAAAACGGACGAAACCCTCATGGTGCGTGATTAAGCCGTCAGGGACCTCCTCAGCCCCGGGGATTCTCCGGGGGTGGCTTCCCGGCATCCACCGGGAACATCTTCGGGGATTGCTCCAGTTGCAGGAATCCCAATGTGAACTAGAATGGCTGCAAGATCACGATTAACCAAATGTCGTTTATGACGAAGAGTTCAATTCAAAGAGTATCCCCTGTTTGCCAATGCCGCCATCGCAGCCGCGCTTTGTATGCCTTGCCAGGTCGGCTTCTTATCTCACTCTCCAAATCGCCTGACTTGAGAACGAGGTTCCGCCCGGTGTTAAGCGTGGTTTTGGGCGCGGCTTTTTGCGCGCTCCTGACCACCAGCCAGGCGCAAACCAATTACCAGCAGCTTCTGTCGTTCGGTCCCTCGTCCCTGTCGGGCAGTCAGCCGCGCGCGCAATTGCTGGAGGCGAGTGATGGGTGGCTCTATGGCACGACCTATGCCGGAGGGGCCAGTAACTCGGGCACCATCTATAGAATTGGCAAGGACGGATCCGGCTTTTCGCAGGTTTATGCCTTCACAAATAATGACCGCCCACAGGGGGGCTTGGTGGAGGCGGAAGACGGCGCATTGTTCGGCACGACTTCGTCCGGCGGCACCAATCATTCAGGGACTGTGTTCAGGTGCAGCAAAGATGGCAGCGAATATGCGCTCTTGCACGTCTTTCCCGCCAGCGCTGACGATGGGAAGATGCCCATCTGTACCTTGACCAAAGGGCTCGACGGCATCCTCTACGGAACGACTTATTCCGGGGGCGTCTCCAACTTGGGAACCGTGTTTGCCCTGGGCACCAATGGGAGTGGCTACACCGTTCTCCATGAATTCACTGGTGCTGCCGGCGGTGCGGATGGCAGCTCGCCTTTTGCGGGGGTGTGTCAGGGCTTGGATGGCGCGTTGTATGGAACGACCCTCTTAGGGGGCAGCAACAACCTCGGGACCGCCTTCAAGATAGGGACGAACGGTGCCGACTACGCCATCCTGCACCATTTCAAGGGTGGGACTAAAGACGGCCGCTGGGTTTACGGCGGGTTGGTGCAAGCCAGCAATGGCCGGCTCTACGGCACGACTTACTATGGCGGCGCGGCCGACGTCGGCACGATCTTCGGTGTTGATTCCGATGGGGGCAATTATGCCGTGCTGAGCAGTTTCAGTGCGGATAGCCAGGGACTTCAGCCGTTTACCAGTCTGCTGGCGGGAAGCAACAATGTCTTATACGGCACGACGCGCTATGGCGGCACCTCCGATGGAGGGACGGTGTTCAGAGTTAATCATGACGGGACCGGGTATGCGGTATTGCACAGGTTCGCCGCTGCTGCGGGTGAAGGAAGCCAGCCGCTGGCGCCGCTCGTGATGGGGAGTGACGGCGCACTTTACGGCACTACTTATTGGGGCGGGGTGTACGCGACGAATAACGTGTATGGCACCTTATTCAGGCTGTGCTCCCCACCCGTCATTACGGCACAGCCGCTGGATCAGACTGTTGTTGCCGGACAGGACGCGAGTTTCTCGGTGACCGCGACCGGCACGTTGCCGCTTGAGTACCAGTGGTCGTTTAATGGCACGAACATCATTGGCGCAACGGCCAGCAGTTACACCCGCAACAACGCGCAGCCGACCGATGAGGGCAGCTATTCCGTGGTCGTCACCAACATGGCGGGGAATGTCACCAGCTCGAATGCGACCCTTACCGTTAACGTGCCGCCCGTCATCACGACCCAGCCCCAGGACCAGAATGTGAACCAAGGCAGCAACGCCGTTTTCAGTGTGGCGGCCACAGGCACGCCAACCTTAGCCTATCAATGGCGTTTTGACGGCACGAACATCGCTGGCGCGACGGATAGCAGCTACGAGCTGGCCAACGCACAACCGGCGGACGCGGGCAGCTATTCCGTGGTCGTCACCAACATGGCGGGCAGTGTGACCAGCTCGAATGCCATCCTCACCGTCAACGTGCCGCCGGCCATTACCACTCAACCCCAGGGCCAGACCGTCATTGCCGGGCAGAGCGCGATATTCACCGTGTCAGCCAGCGGCACCGCGCCGCTCAGCTACCAATGGTGCTTCAACACGATTCCCATCGAGGGCGCAACCGAGAGCGTCTACACCCGCGTCAACGTTGAGAATGCCGATGCCGGCTCCTACTCGGTGATCATCACCAATGTGGCCGGCTCCGTCACCAGCGCCGACGCGGTGCTCACGATCAACGTGTTGCTCACCACCACCGCCAGCGGCGCGGGCGCGGTGTACAAGTACCCGGACCAGGCCGCCTATCCGCTTAACTCGGCGGTCACAATGGTCGCCGCGCCTGTTTCGGGGTGGAGCTTCAGCGGTTGGTCCGGCGGCGCCAGCGGCACTGCTAATCCTCTTATCATCACGCTCACCAGCAACCTGACGATCACCGCGAACTTTACTTCCGCCGTGCCCGATCTCATTGTGGACAACACGAATGCCACGTTCACGGGTTCATGGACTACAGCCACGGCCAGCGACGATTTCGAAGCAAACTATCGCTACGCCGCGACCGTAAACGGCAGCGCCACCGCCACGGCGACTTTCACTCCAACCATCACCGCGGCGGGAAACTACGATGTTTATGTCTGGTATCCCACGCTTAGCGCGACCTATCGTTCCGCCGCTGTGCCGTATCTGGTGTCCTATAATGGCGGAACCACCAATGTCATTGTCAGCCAGCAAAGCGGCGGAGGATCATGGCAATTGATTGCCTCTGGCAAACCTTTTGCGGCGGGCACGAGCGGCTTTGTTCAGCTAGCCAACAATACCGGTCAGACCTCGAAGAGAGTCGCCGCTGACGCCGTGCGTTGGGTCTATTCCTCCAACCAGGTTTCGCCGCCGATCATCATTGCTCAGCCTCAGGACCAGACCTCTTACCTGGGTAACAGCGCCACCTTCACGGTGATGGCCGCCGGGACACCCGCGCTTGCCTACCAGTGGCTCTTCAATGGCACGAATATCAGCGGCGCCACGAGCAGCAGTTACGCCCTTAGCAACGTGCAGCCGACCGATGCGGGCAGCTATTCCGTCATCATAACCAACATGGCGGGCAGTGTCACCAGTTCGAATGCAATCCTTACAGTTAATGGGGCCCTGACGATTACTAATCAACCGACCAGCCTGACTGTTTGTGCCGGTGCTCCGGCAGTCTTCTCCGTGGGAGCGGCGGGCGTGGACTTGACCTATCAATGGCAGGG
>CAZHEW010000144.1:0-7839 GCA_964531815.1 uncultured Verrucomicrobiota bacterium | reverse complement strand
TGGACCTCTATCCGAGCCAATAAAAAACTCCCAGAAGATCCCGGAAGAGGCCACAAAAGGAACGGTCACCAGCATCGGTTTGCTCATCAAACCACACAAGAACAAGAGCAGTGAGAGCAGGTACCAGCCTGTGGCCACCCGTAACCGGCCTTGGACGGCTGCCGCGTAGCGCGCGAAAGCCCACAAAGTGAGCATGCCGAACAAGGCGCTCAATACGTCCTTCCGCTCAGCAATCCAAGCGACCGATTCCACATGCAAGGGGTGCAACGCGAAGAGGGCGGCGGCAACTGCACTCGGCCACAGGTCGCCGGTTATTCGATTCAGCAGGCCGAGCAGGACCAGGGTGCTGGCAATATGCAGCAGCAAGCTCGTCAAGTGGTGACCGGCTGGCTTGAGGCCATAAAAATGACAATCCGCCAAGTGTGAAAGCCACGTCAGCGGAAACCAGTTGGCATCGAGCGTCGCCCTCGACGCCCAGGCCATAGCCTGCCAGTTCAGCCCACGTTGCACTGCATGGTTGCCGGTAACATAGACAGCATCGTCATAGCCAACGAAGCCTGCCTCCAATACCGGGGCGTAGGTGACGAAGGTTACGACCGCCATCAGGCCGGCGACCAGAGTGACGTTCGATGGCATCTTCATGTGAGCGAATGCGGCAGAAACACCACCAGTCAGCTTAAATTACCTGATCGAACTCGGAAAGGCTTTTTCAAAGCGCAAATCCCCGTGCTCCGCGCTGATTTCGCGGCCGGGTCCCAGGCGAAGAGGAACCGTGGAGGCGGATGGGCAGCCAAATCAATGGCCTTACACCGCCCGCCACGGGACTGGTCCGCCGGACCAGGCGTGTGCCGCAAGGAACCAATGTCGTTTCCCTCTTTGGTATCCAAGCGTGCCTGCTTCGATGCGGCGAAGCTGGAAAGCGGGGGTCCTGGTGCGATGGCGAACGAAAGTGCCTGGCGGTGGCGCCAGCCAGCGTGGAAGTGATCGGGGAACCGCAATACCTCTAAATCGAGCGCGGCCCCTCGAGCCAATGATGCGCCATGCTCAGCAAGCCTGCCGGAGCGCACCATTTGACTGCACATCATGAACCTGCCTGTTTATTTCTCGTGGAGGCAGAGCGGGACGATTTGCGAAAGTTCCCGACGGGCTGACCACTCCTCCCGTGACGAGCTTGCTTCACATGAAACTGCGGTGTCCACTTCGCCGGCCTCAACCCATTCCCGGAAATTCGTTATTGACAGGCCAGACCGCCCTTTGGTAGCGTTGTGCCGTGCTTGGAGAACCCGAAGACCGAGTATCTGTTCACCCGCTCAGTCCTCACTGCGGGCGGGCATGCAAAAGACACATTCCCTTCCGATCATGAAAACACCTTCTATCCTGCTGATCTCCTCACTGGTTGGCGCGCTTCAACTTATCGTCGGAGTTGGCGTCAATGCCCAGACCGTCACGTTCCCCGACGCCAATCTCGAGGCTGTCGTCCGCGAGGCGCTTGCCAAGCCGTCCGGAGATATTACCGGGGAGGACATGCTGACGCTGACGAGTCTGGACGCCGGCGGGCGGGGCATCACCGACACCCGCGGGCTGGAGGCGGCGGCCAACCTTACCGACCTGGTGTTCAGCGGCAACCCGGTCACGAACTACACCGGCATCGCTGGCCTGACCGGTCTGGAGCGTCTCGAGTTCGACAATGCCTCCATCAGCGATGTCAGCTTCCTCTCCGGGCTGGCGAACCTGACTTACCTGGGGCTTGGCTGGAACGGCATCACCAATCCCACTGTGCTCGCCACGCTCACCGGATTGGAGGAATTGCAGTTGAATGGCAATCCCCTGACCAACGTGAGCTACCTGGCCGGGCTCACGAACCTCGCCGGGCTGGCACTGGACTACACCGCGCTCGCCGATATGACGCCGGTGACAAACCTCACCCGGCTGGCGTGGCTGAACGTCGGCGAGAACCAACTCGGCAGCCTGCCCGACCTTTCGCCGCTGGCGAATCTCAGCGTCTTTATGATGGCCGGCAACCAGATCAGCGATCTTTCGCCGGTGACCAATTTGACGGCCTTGAGGGACCTGCACGTGCAGCGCAGCCTCTTCACCACCATTGCGCCGCTCGTCCACTGTCCGCACCTGGAACGGCTGCTCCTGAGCGGCAATCCGCAACTGGCGGACCTGTCCGAGATCAGCACGCTGACATCCCTGCGTGCCCTCGAAGCCAGAGACATGGGAATTGCCGATCCCTCCGTCTTTATCCTGTTGACCAACGTGTGGCAGCTTGATCTCCAGGACAATTCCATCACCGGTCTTTCCGCGCTCACCAGCCTCCCGAGCCTGTCGTGGCTGTCGCTCCAGGGGAACAAATTGGCCGAGATCGGCCCCCTGGTGTATTGCGCGTCGCTGGGCTATGTGAATCTCAAGGAGAACTTCCTCGACACCACCACCGGCTCCGCGGCGTGGGGCGTTATCGCCAATCTGCTAACCCGCGGTGTCCAGGTGGAATACGACCCGCAGAACCCGCTCATCGTTGTGTCCCGCCCGGCCAATCGCTCCGCCTTTGCCGGCGACGACGTGGAAATCAGCGTGAGCGCCACTGGCGGCACTCCCGGCATCGCGGGTTACCGCTGGCAGAAGGACGGCGCGGACCTCGCCGACGATGCCCGCATCTCGGGTTCCGGCTCTGACACGCTCCAGATCACCGGCGTCAGTGCCGCCGATGCTGGCCTGTATCGAGTCCGCGTGTGGGACAACTGGGTCACCACCTACAGTGCCGCAGCGGAGTTGAAGATCATCACCAACGTCGTCTTCGCCGACCCGACCCTGGAGGAGGCCGTGCGGGAGGCACTCGGCATCTACAGCGCACCACTCACGCCAGAAGATATGGCGGGGCTGACAGAGCTTTACGCTTCAAGCACCTACTGGGGGGACATCTGCGACCTGAGCGGATTGGAGGCCGCGGTGAACCTCGTGCATCTCGAGTTGGATGGCCAGTTCGCCCTCCAAAGCCTGGCGCCGCTCACCTACCTCGCGCAACTCACGCAACTCAACCTCAGCGCCTGCGGCCTGGACAACCTGTCGTTCCTGGCCACGCTGCACCCGCTGCTCTCACTGCAAGTCAGCGGCAACTTCATCACAGACCTCTCGCCGCTGCGCGCGCAACCGGCGCTGCAATATGTGTTGCTGGAAGGAAACGAACTCACGGAAATCAGCCCCCTGCTCGATCTCCCTGGTCTCTACGGAGCCTATCTCTGGGGCAACCGCCTCGACACCAACGAAACGACCGCCGCCTGGAACGTCATCACCAACCTGGATGGCCGCGGCGTCTATGTGGAATACGATCCGCAACGATCTGCGGCCGTCCCGCCCGCCATTACTCTGCAGCCCGTCAACCTCGCTGCGTATCCTGGCGACGACGTGCATTTCCATGTCGAAGCCACCGGCGGCCCTTGGCTCGACTATCGCTGGATCAAGGACGGCGCCAATCTCGCCGACACCGCCAGCCGCTTCGGCACGGACACCGACACGCTCTGGATTGCCGACGTGCAGCCCGGTGACGCCGGCAGTTACCGCGTCCGCGTGTGGAACGACGACGGCGTCGCCTACAGCCGCACGGTCCAACTGTTCGTCGTCAGCCAGGTTGCGTTTGTGGACCCGCAGCTCGAACAGGCCGTCCGCGATGCGCTGGGCATTCCCTCCGATCCGCTCACGCTGGCCGACCTGGCCACGCTAACGTCGCTGGACGCCGACTGGCGCGGCATCACCAACCTGTCCGGCATCGAGTCTGCCATCAATCTCGATCGCCTCAATCTGGGCGGCAATCCTGGCCTCGCGGATTTCACGCCGCTTCTTGCGCTCGCCAGCCTCAACGAACTCCAGCTCTACGACTGCGGCCTCACTGATGTCGCGCCGCTGGCCAGCCTGTTTTCGTTGGCTTCGCTGGATGTGAATTGGAACGAGTTGCAGGACCTTTCCCCGCTGACGAACCTGACCGGCCTCACCCGCCTCTTCGCCAGCTACAACGCCGACCTCACCAACCACGCTGTTGTGACCTTGCTGCCCGGCCTGCAGGAATTGGGCCTGGCGGGAACGGCCCTGAGCGACTTGAACTTCCTGGCCGGCATGAGCGCGCTCAACAACCTGGACCTGTTCAACAATCCCATCCAGGATGTGACCCCGCTGGCCGGCCTGACTGGCTTAACCACTCTCTGGATTGGCGATTGCCAGATCTTGGACGCCTCGCCGCTTGCCTCCCTGACGGGTCTCCTCTCGCTCTGGTTGTCTGGCAACCAACTCACGAACATCAGCTTCATGACGGGAATGGCCGATCTGCAATCCCTTGGGCTGGATCGAAATCCGGTCTCGGACCTGGCAGCGCTGACCGGCCTGACGAACCTCTGGTATCTGGACATCAGCGGCGTGGACGCCGCTGATCTCACACCCGTGTCGGCGCTCACACGGTTGACCGAGCTGAACACCGGCGACCTTGGCCTCACGGACCTTTCCTTCCTCGCCACGCTGACGAATCTCACGCGATTCCGCGCCAACGAGAACTCGCTCAGCGGCTTGCCGCCGTATCCGCACCTCAACCGCCTGACTTTTCTCAACCTCCAGGGCAATCCGCTCGCAAACATCAACTTCGTCGGCGGCATGACCAATCTGACCGAGCTCGTTCTCAATAACACCGGCATCACCGACCTCAACCCGCTGACCGGACGCACCAACCTTCTCAATCTCAGCCTGGCCGGTAACGGCTTGACGGTGATCTCCCCGCTGGCCACGCTGCTCGACCTGCGCTGGCTGTCCCTTTGGGACAATCACCTCCAGGACATCTCCGCGCTGGCCGGGCTGACCAGCCTCACTTATACGGACCTGCGCCACAATTGGCTGAGCACCAACTCAGGTTCCGCCGCCATGACCGTCATCGCCACGCTGCAAAGCCGCGGCACCACTGTGGATTACGAACCGCAGGACGTGGCACCCGCGATCCTCGTCCTGAGCGAGCCGGCATGGCTGGGGGGGCATCAGTTCCGGTTCACGATCACCAGTGCCCCCGAGGCTGTGGTGGGGATCTGGACCTCCACCAACCTGACGACGTGGACCTCCGCCGGCTATGTCACCAACACCGCCGGCTCGACCGTCTTCACCGATCCGTCGGCCGGGACGGAACAGAAGTTTTACCGGGCGCAGCTGCAGCCGTGACGCCCTGAGGCTGCAGGCGGGCGAGTCAGGCGGTTGATCGGACCGAAAGAAACCGGGCAGGCAGTGGTGGAGGCCGATCTCCCTTAGCCCGTCTCGTGGGTAAGACGCTCGATACATCAAGCGCTGGCCCAGGGGCGCAGTATTCATTAGTGGCCATCGCTCTGAAGCTCGCTTAAGTTCTGCGGTGATGAACAACATGCGATCCTGCATGGCCGGGCGCACGGCTGAGTGTTTGACGTGCCTCTTTGCGCTGGTGCTTGCGCTCGGCGGGGCGGGGTGCCGGGCGTTGGCGCTGCAATCCAGGGCCCCGTTCACGGTCGTCATGCTCCCCGACACCCAAGTCTATAGCAGGAGCCACCCCGGATTGTTCTACGCGCAGACCGATTGGGTGAAGCAGGCGTGGAAGCGTGAGAACATCGTGTTCGTCACGCAGGTCGGCGACATTGTCAATGACCGTAGCAAGATCATGTCGCAGTGGGCGGTGGCGTCGGACGCGATGGCGCGGTTGGACGGCGCTGTCCCCTGGGGCGTCACCATCGGAAACCACGATTACGAATCGGACCTGCTCAAACAGGGCGTGGCCACGACCTGGTTGCGCTACTTTGGCCCCGGGCGGTTCAAGGGCTGCCCGTGGTATGGAGGGGCGTCACCCAACGGTTTGAATTCGTACCAGGTGTTCTCCGGCGGGGGCATTGATTTCCTGATCCTGCAACTTGAAGTCGAGGCGCCCGACGCGGCCATCGCGTGGGCGCGAGGGGTGTTGCAGGAGCATCCCAACCGCGCGGCCATGGTTGCGACCCATTCCTATCTGAAGGGGCGGGACGGCGTCGCGCGCAATCCCAGGCATAGCATGCGGAAGGGCGGAAATTCGGGCGAGGCGATCTGGCAGAAACTCATCCGGGACAATCCGCAGATCTTCCTCGTGCTGTGCGGGCACGAGGGGCGGACGGATGAGTACCACCAGACTTCGACCAACTCTGCGGGCAATCGGGTGGTGGAGATCCTCGCGGATTATCAAAGGCGCGCTAAAGGGGGCGACGGCTTTCTGCGGCTGATCCGCTTTGTGCCGGCGAGCCGCCAGATTGAGGTCCGCACCTACTCGCCCGCGCTCGACAAGTATGAGACGGACGATAACAGCCAGTTTGTTGTCCCCTGGGAAATGCCGGCCGCCTGTTGGGGACGACAATCAGCCGCCGCCGGCCGACCCCGGCGGCCCTCCCGCCAATCCGCGGTGCGTTGAAGAAGCCGCGGACACTGGTTCGGCAAGGGTCTGCTGCCGGCGCATGACGCACCTTGACCCTCGCCGCACCGGCACCTGCGGGCGCGCAAAGGGCAACTCCCTGTCAGTCACACCGCATCGGTGGTTTTTAAAGCCCGGCGCGGAGCCCTTGCTCGGCAAACTGTCCTAACAGCCACCGGCATGCGATCACCTTCTCGACCAGGTCCAATGGCAGGTAGAAGTACTGACACGAGGGTTCAAAGCCGATCCGCGAATCCTGCCGGGCAAGGGTGAAGAGCTGACGAGCCAAAGCGATCTCGGACTCGAGGCAGCGCACGACTTCAACCTGCAGGCGACGGCGCTCCTCGGCCGGCATGTCCGCCGGGCCGCCGGCGAGCGCGTCGCGGGCGAGAATGAAGCGGGCCTGGTTGGCAACGGACTCGAAATGAATGGCCGCGGCCTGAGCCAGTCTAAGATCCGCCTGGGCCTCACCGCGCCGGCCTGCGGGCGACTTCTCCACCGCGAGCCGCAACTCGGCAATGCCCGGCTGCCAGCCCGCGACGATCTTCTCAAACTGCGCCGCGAACACCTCCGGAGGGTAGGGCCCGCGCCAGCCATCCAGATCGTCGTAGGGAATCCCCCACATGGTCGCCTTGTAGCCGGTCTTTGCGGGATAAAGCGCGTTCGCGGGACCGCACTGGACCGGCGAGGTGTAAACCACACTGATATGAAATGGATACTGACGGAAGGCATCGCTCATCAGGGTCCACGCCTTGCGGGCATGCGGGGCGCCGGTGGGGCCAAACCGCTCCCGCGCCAGCGCCTCCAACACCGTATCGGGTTCTGGGGCATCGGCGGGGGTCAACCGCCCCGCGAGTTGCAGGTTAGGCGAAGGATACCCGCCCATGGTCCAGCCGATCAGCATGGCGTCCAGTCTCGTCGCTGAGGTCAGCTTGCGGCAATGCTCAGCCACGAGGTCCATCACCGGGAGGCAGGGCAGGCTGGCGATTTCACAGGTGTTATTGAATTGAATCTCCGCGCCGGTCTTCAGCCCGGCTTGTTGAGCCGCCTGCCAGTGCGCAAGCGCGCGAGGACCCGGACCGACCGACGAGATGGAGTACTCCCCCACCGTGCTTTTGACGCCGCCGCGCTCGATCGGCAGGCTCCATTCACTAACCGACATCAGCCAGACCGATTTCGGCAGGCGCGCAATGATGTCCGGCGCGCTGCCATGCCCCCTCCAACCCCAGTCAGACAGGAGCACGGCGGCCCCGGCGTTGCCGCGATGAACTCCCGCTTCGATCCCCGCCGCAACCTCGGAGATGATGTCCGCATCGCTGCGGGCTTTGCAGCGTTCGCATGACCGCCAGTCGCCGTGCGAAGCGCAACTGGTCAGGTTCTCCGACGCCGTGATCGCGTAAACGCCC
>CAZHEW010000143.1:0-7864 GCA_964531815.1 uncultured Verrucomicrobiota bacterium | reverse complement strand
TCATGTGCCGGCGGTTATTGTGTTCGGGCAGCTCATGTTGGCGCTTTGGCTGGAAAAGCAAGCCCGCCGGCACCCGGCAGGGCCGGCGCCTCACGCAACCGCGGCCCCTCGGGTTCCCGAGCCGGAATCGCCTCCGCACTCGACTGCCCGGACGCTGATGTTTCTGCGCCTGGCGTGGCTGGCCAACCCCTTTGCCTACATCGCCATCAACACCCTTATTGCGGTGATCCCCGGCGTCGCCAACCGCCTCGATCTTTCCCCGATGATCGCCGGCTATTGTTGCTCCCTGTGGTGCTTTTCACGGCTGGGAGCATTCCTGCTGCTGTGGCGGTGGACCGGCTGGCATTACCGCTTTCGCTGGCTGCTGGCCGCCTACCTGGCGCTGATCGGCACTTTTGCCGCCATTGTCATGGCACCCAACCTGGCGATACTGATACTGGCCCAACTGGTATTTGGCGTCGCCGCCGGGCTGATCTACTACTCATCGCTATTCTATTCGATGGACCTCGGCGACACCAAAGGCGAGCACGGCGGCATTCACGAGGCGGTCATTGGACTCGGCAACTTTGCCGGCCCGGCAGTCGGCGCGGCCTCCCTCCATTTCCTCCCGCAACATGCCAACAGCGGCGCGCTGGCCGTCAGCGGCCTGCTGCTCCTGGGCCTGGGCGGCCTGTTGGCCATCTGGCGGAAGGAAGCCTGAGCCAAATATGTTGCCAGCAGGCGCAGTTTGACCTACTGGTCTTGGCGCCGGGTTAAATCGTTTACCGCTTTCAACCCGCTTAACGAACTTATGGGTCTGCTGGATGGCAAATTGGGAATCGTCTTCGGCGTTGCGAATCGGCGCTCGATCGCCTGGGCTATCGCGCAAGCCTGGCATGGCGCCGGGGCGAAACTGGCCTTCACCTACCAAGGCGAGCGGCTCAAGGACAACGTCGAGGAACTCGCGGGCGCCTTTGGCGCCGACACCCTGATTCTCCCCTGCGACGTGACCCGGGACGAGGAGATTGCAGAGGTGTTCAAGGTGGTGGCGGACAAGTTCGGCACATTGCACCTGATGCTGCACTCAGTCGCTTTCGCCCCGAAAGACGCGCTCGAGGGCCAGTTCATTAACACCAGCCGCGAGGCCTTTCGCATCGCGCACGACGTCAGCGCCTATTCGCTGGTGGCGCTGGTGCAGGCTGCGGCGCCGCTCATGACCGCGGGCGGCAGCGTCATCGCCATGAGCTACTACGGCGCCGAGAAGGTCGTTCCTCACTACAATGTGATGGGGGTCGCCAAGGCCGCGCTCGAAGCCAGCACGCGTTACCTCGCCTATGACCTGGGCCCGAAACGGATTCGCGTCAACTGCATCAGCGCCGGCCCGGTCAACACCCTGGCAGCGCGCGGCATTGGCGGGTTTAGCGAAATGCTCAGGCACTACGAGACCCATGCTCCGCTGAAGCGCAATGTCCTGCCCGAGGAGTTGGGCGCCGCGGGCCTGTTCCTCGCCAGTGACGGCGCCGCCGCCATCACGGGGCAGGTCCTGTACGTGGACTGTGGTTATCAGATCATGGGGATGTGACCCGCCGCTCCAGACTGACCTGGACCGTGGTGAACCTCAAACGCGCAGCCGACGCTACTTGCTTGCAGGCGGCTTGAAGCGTCCCCTGGGGGCGGACCTCCGCAGGATTGCCAGATCCGGACCGGACGGCGCAAAGACGGGAGGTCAGTGCCGCTGATGAGATGGTCCGCTGTCTTTGGGCCGATGCAACTGGCGCAGGCCGCGGCGAAGGGTCTCGATTTCCTGCTCGTCGGCGATCTTCTGGCGCTCGGCCAATTCGAGGGTCTCCAGCACTTCGTCCATGTCCTCAAGCGTGGCGCGGAGGGTGGCGATGATGCGGTTGACTTCTTCGATTGCCTCCTGAACCGCCATCGGGGAGGCGGGGCGGCGCTCGCTGGGAGGCGGGGGCGTTTCAGGGCGGGCCGGGGGAGGGCGTTTGGAGCGTTGTTCCTGCCGGTCCCTTTGAGGCTCCACACTGGAAGCGGCGGCCCCAACGTGAACGGCCGGCGCAATCTCCGGCTGGGCGGGCGGTGGTTTCGGTGGGTTTGTGGCCTCCGGCGCAGGCGCTGCGGCAAACTGCTCGGGCGCTGCGGCCTGTTCCGGAGTTGCGGGCAGCGTCTGCTCCGGCGGCCGGTCGGAACGCCGCCTGCCGCCCCGGCGGCCGCGACCGCCGCGCCGACCACGCCGGACCAGTCGCGGGCCCGCAGGCTGTTGAGGTGTTGCGTTCGTTGCGTCAGGTGTCAACTCAGGAACCATCGTTAGCCCAAAGTGCCCTGAATGGCGGGAAATGCAATGGCAATCGCGCATCGTCCGCGCGCAAGAAGGTTATTGCCACCCCAATGGGTTTAGGGTTCCCTTGGACGCATGAAACTGAATTCCAAGCGGCTCAATCTGCAACTAACTCACTTGTGGGCCATCGCTCGCGGTAGCGGCTCCACGACTGCGCAGACTGTCATGGTCGAACTCATCGGCGCGGACGGCACGGTGGGATGGGGGGAAGCGGCGCCTATTGCTCGCTATCGGGAGTCCCTGGAGACCGTGGAGGCTTTCCTGAAGAAGGTGGATCCGCGCGGGCTCTCGTTCAATGATGTCGAGGGCAGCATGGTCTACTTGGACACGCTCTCGCCGCACGATATGTCGGCCAAGTGCGCGCTCAACATTGCCTTGCTCGACGGTGCAGCCAAGCGGGCGAACAAAGCGATCTACGATTACCTTGGGCTGGGCTTCCGCGAGAATCAACACGTCAGTTCGTTCACGATCGGCATAGACAAGCCGGATGTCATCCGCAAGAAGGTGCTGGAGGCGGCGCCCTACCCGGTGTTGAAGATGAAGGTCGGGGTTGCCGACGACAAAATCAACGTGCAGGCGTTACGCGAGGTCGCCCCCACCAAAACGGTCCGGGTGGATGCCAATGAAGGCTGGAAGACCAAGGAACATGCGCTGGAGATGATCGAGTGGCTGGCTCAGGACGGGCACATTGAATTCATCGAACAGCCCATGCCCGGCACGTTGCCCGTCAAGGACTGGGCCTGGCTGAAGCAGCGGTCCCCGCTCCCGATCATGGGGGACGAGTCCTATCACACCATCAAAGACCTTGCCCAGGCCGTGGACTGTTTCCACGCGGTAAACGTCAAACTGGCCAAGTCAGCCGGCATCAGCGGGGGTTTCGAGGCCCTGTCCGCCGCGCGCAAGGCCGGCTTGAAGACCATGCTGGGCTGCATGATCGAGAGCAGCATTCTGATCAGCGCGGCCGCGCACCTGGCCGAGCTGTGCGATTACCTGGACCTGGATGGCAACATCCTCATCAGCAACGATCCCTATGTGGGAGCGAAGGCGGAGAATGGGATCATGTCCTTTGCCAAGGCGACGGAGAATTACGGGTTGCGGGTGAGCGCGCGCTGACGCCGCCAACCGTTCGTCACTCGCCGATCTTCTCCCAAAGCGTGACCTGGGGCGGCTCGGCCAGCAGAGGCCCGAGCCCGGCAAGCACGGCCTGCAAGTCCGGCTTCTGCAGATGCGCATCCAGGTGCGCCTTGCTCGCCCAGTTCTCGTGGAACAAGAAAAGGGCGGGATTATCCAACGCCTGATGCAGGTCGTAATTCAGGCACCCGGCGTCCTTGCGGCTGGGGGCCAGCAGCGGGAGCAGTTTCTCCCGAACGGCCCCTTCCTGGCCCGGCTTGGTCTTGAATTGCGCGATCACTGTCAGCGGTTTGCTGTTCATGGGGCTGATCATCGCCGCACCTCAACCCGTCTGGCAATGTTGATCTATGGCGCCTTTCCACACGGAAAGGCTGAACGACGCCGCTACAGCCCGATCGCCTCGAAGGCCTGCAAGTAAAGCCCGTGCCCGAAGTCGTTGGGGTGATTGATATTATTGCCCAGTAGGTCTTCCGGCTTCTTCCGCTCGGCAACGCTCATCCAAAGGCGATAGACATCCGCAAAGGCGCAGCGTTCCTCCAGCGCCACGCGCTCCGTCGCATCCGCATAGGCTGCCATATTGTGCGAGCCGTAGTGCCACTTCGGGTTTGGTGGAAACGCCGAGAACAGAACAATCTCCGCACCTGTCCCGGCGCGGATGCGGCTGATCATCGTCCGCAAGTTCGCGCCAAACGCGTCCAACGGCACCCCAAACCCTTCGCGGTTGTGATCATTCATGCCGAAGCCGACCAGGACCAGGTCCGGTTGCCGCCGCAACACCTGCTCCTCCAACCGCTCCAACCCCTGCACCGTCGTGTCGCCACCGGTGGCGCCGTTGGTGGTTTCGATGGTGGCGCGCGGGTACTTCGCCCGGAGAGTCGCCGCCCAACGTTCCCAGAAGATCAATCCGGGCTCCGACGCGTCCCCGCCCGCCGTGATGCTGTCGCCGAAAGCCACGATGCGCACCTTCTGCCCGGCCTGCAGCTTGCGCCGTGTGTCGGGCAGTCGCGCCACGCCGAGTTCAGCCTTCGCGGGCGGGAACTCCCGCTTCTCCGAATGCGCGTAATCCACATACACAAAGAACGCTCCGTTGCCGAAGCCGGGAAACTGGTCATGCCGGAAATCCTCTTTGCCATAAAGGACGTTGGTTCCGAAGTCCGGAATGCGCGACAAGGGCGTGCGCCGAATCCTGTTCGGAGCCTCAAGCAGGAAATCCCGGCCCGCCTCGTATTGCTTCGTCTGCGGCAAACCGGCGCGGTAAGTGTTCCGCACCACAACGGGCTTGTCCGGCGACGGGGCGGAAATGAGCGTCGCCGGCGTCTGGCCCGCCAGGACGACCGATTCGCCCGTCTCAAACCTGAGGGTGCATTGCGAGCAACCGCTCAATGCCGCCGCTGCCGCCGCTGCCGTTATCCAGATGAACCAATTGCAATGACACATGCCTCAGAAATGCCGACATTCGGCGGAGAGGGCAACCGATTTGTTGTGCCGCCGCCACTGGCGGCTTGTTCTTACGGCCCCAGAATGGCTACAGTCTGGAATGACCAGTGCGGAAATACGCCGATCGTTCCTGGACTTTTTCAAGTCGAAGGGGCACACCATTGTGCCCTCTTCGAGCCTGATGCCCGGCTCGCCGAACCTGCTGTTTACCAACGCGGGCATGAACCAATTCGTGCCGATCTTCCTCGGCCAGCGCGCGCCGGACGTCTCGAAGTGGGCTGGCGCCGTCCCCGGCGGCGATACCCGCGCCGCTGATACCCAGAAGTGCATTCGTGCCGGTGGCAAACACAACGACCTCGAAGACGTCGGGCTCGACACCTACCACCACACATTCTTCGAGATGCTCGGCAACTGGTCCTTCGGCGACTACTTCAAGCAGGAGGCCATCTGCTGGGCGTGGGAACTCATCACCGAAGTCTGGAAGTTCCCCGCGAACCGCCTCTACGCCACCGTCTATTCGCCCGACAAGGCCAAGGGTGACCCTGCCGAGTTCGACCAGGAAGCCTATGACGTGTGGGCGGAGAAGTTCCGCGCCGCCGGCCTCGACCCGAAAGTTCACATCGTCAACGGCGGCAAGAAGGACAACTTCTGGATGATGGGTGACACCGGCCCCTGCGGCCCGTGCAGCGAACTGCACGTGGACCTCACCCCCAACGGCGACACCGGGGGCGGCCTGGTGAACAAAGGTGACGCTCGCTGCATCGAAATCTGGAACCTCGTGTTCATCCAGTTCAACGCCAACGCCGACGGCACATTCTCCCCGCTGCCCGCCCGGCACGTGGACACCGGCATGGGCTTCGAGCGGGTCACAGGGATCATCCAAAACACGCGCAACTTCACCGACTTCACCCGCGTCATCTCTAACTACGAGACAGACATCTTTCGCCCCATTTTCGACAGGATCGAGAAGCTGAGCGGCAGGAAATACCACTCCACGCTGCCGCCGGCATCCAGCATCCGGCATCCGACACCCGACATCCAGGCCGACATCGCGTTCCGCGTCATCGCCGACCATGTCCGGACCCTGAGTTTCGCCATCGCCGATGGCATCCAGCCCGGCAACACCGACCGCAACTACGTCCTGCGCCGCATCCTCCGCCGCGCTGTCCGCTATGGCCGCACCCTCGGCTTCCACGAGCCCTTCTTCTACAAGCTGGTGGCCGTCCTGGCCGAGACCATGGGGGGGGCATTCCCTGAACTCCGCGCCAGGCAGGACCACATCGAGCAGGTTATCCAACGCGAAGAGGAGGCGTTTAACAAGACGCTGGACCGGGGGATCGAGTTGTTCCGGGAGCAAACTGAGCAAAAGGGCGCCGGCCAACTCGGCGGCGAGTTCGCCTTCAAGCTCTACGACACCTACGGCTTCCCGCTTGACCTCACCGAACTGATGGCCCGCGAGCGCGGCCTGGCCGTTGACGTCGCCGGCTTCAACCGGCTCATGGAGGAGCAAAAAGCCCGCGCCCGCGCCGCTCAGAAGAAGCAAGTCATCGAGCTCTCCCAGGTCGAGACCACCACGCCCACCCAATTCGTCGGCTACGACAAGCTCGAGTCGCCTGCCAATGTCCTCGAAGTCGTTGGCGTGAGGGACAAGACCGCCGTCATCCTCGACGTTTCGCCGCTCTACGCCGAAATGGGCGGCCAGGTCGGCGACACCGGCGAGATGTGCGGCGCCGGCGAACTCTGGACCATCAACGACACCCAGAAAGCCGGTGAGGCCTGGTTGCACTTCCTGGCCGAGGACGCGCCACCCGGCGCGCAACACCAACCACCCTCAGTCGCTCCGCGTTCCGACGCCCCACTCCCGGGCTGTCTCGTCACCCTCACGGTGGACCGCCCTCGCCGCGAGGCCATCCAGCGGCATCACACGGTGACCCACCTGCTGCACTGGGCCTTGCACGAGGTGGTCAGCAAGGACGCCTCCCAAAAGGGCTCTTACGTCGGGCCGGAGAAGCTCACATTCGATTTCAGCGGCGCCGCGCTGACGCCGCAGCAAGTGGCCGACGTCGAGCGCCTGGTCAACGAGCGCATCCTCGAAAACGCCCCCGTCTCCTGGACCGAGGCCAGTTACAGCGACATCAAGAACCGGAAGGACATCCGGCAGTTCTTTGGCGAGAAGTACGGCGAGGTCGTGCGGGTGCTCCAGATCGGCGGCAAACCCGGCGCGCTGGATGGCTACTCGATGGAGCTGTGCGGCGGCACGCACGCCCGGGCGACCGGCGAAATCGGCCTGTTCCGCATCGCCGCCGAGTCGGCCATCGCCGCCGGCGTCCGGCGCATCGAAGCCCTCGCCGGCATGGAGGCCTACCGGCGGGCTGCCGGGGAGCTGCAACTCATCAGGGCCGTCGCGGGCAAGGTCAACTCCCCCGTCGCCGAGTTGGAAAAGAAGATCGAGTCACTGCTGGCCCAGCAGAAAACGCTGGAGAAGCAATTGCTCGCGCTGGACCAGGAACGCGCCGCGCGCGCCGCCCGGGACATCCTGAGCCGGGCGCAGACCATTAACGGCACGCCAGCGATCATCGAACGATTCGACGCCGACGGTGACAAACTCCAGGGGATTGCCAACGAGCTGAAAGGACAGTTCAAGGGGGTGATCGTTCTGGGCGGCGTGGCCGCCGGCGCGGTCGCCTTGATAGCTTCTGTGTCGCCTGAATTCACCAGGCAGCACCAGGCGGGCAAAATCATCCAGACCATCGCGCCCGTGGTCGGCGGGAAGGGCGGGGGCCGCCCGGACAACGCCCGCGGCGGGGGCAAGGATGCGACCCGGTTGGACGAGGCCCTGGCCAAGGCCAGGAGCCTGCTGGGATAAGCCAGGCCGTAGAATTCCACTTGCGCCTTGAACCGGGTGTGAGATAGGTATTGCCAGTTGTTTGATTACGGTGCGTTGGCGCACCAGCTTCGGAGAACATG
>CAZHEW010000142.1:0-7885 GCA_964531815.1 uncultured Verrucomicrobiota bacterium | reverse complement strand
GGGCAGTCGCACGGGGGTAATGCCGGGAATCTTGCCGAGGTTAGCGCTGAGATAGTCGGCGTTCGCGCGGCGGACCTCGGTTTCCTGCTGCAATTTGTCAAATTGCTGCATGAGCAGGACCGCCTGCGCCTGGGTCATCCGGTAATTGGCGCCGCGGGTGAAGCAGCCCGACCCCTTGTTCGTGCCCACCGCGCGCCCGCAGTTGTGGAACGAGTCGCACTTGTCAATCAACTCCTCACTCATGCTGGTGATCGCCCCGCCTTCGCCGGAAGGGATGTGCTTGGATTCCTGGAAGCTGAAAGCCCCCAGGTCGCCCAGCGTGCCGCACTTCCGGCCCTTGTACTCGGCAAGCCAGGCTTGGCAGGCATCTTCCACCACGGCCAGCTTGTGCTTTCTGGCAATGGCGTTGATGGCGTCCATTTCGCACGGCATCCCGAAGATATGCACCGGCATGATAGCCCGCGTTCGCTCGGTAATGCGGCTTTCGATCAGGGCCGGGTCAAGGGTTAAGGTCGCCGGGTCTGTATCAACGAACACCGGCAGGGCCTTCATGCTCAGGATCGCGTTGTAGGTGGCAATGAAAGTGTAAGGCGAGACGATGACCTCGTCGCCGGCGTCCACGTCCATGACGTGCAGGCCGACAATGAGCGCGGTAGTGCCGCTGGCGGTCGCCAGGCAGCGCTTGGCGCCCAGCAGCTTCGCGTAGCCCCGCTCGAACTCGGCCACGTGCTCGGCCGAGCCGCGGAACCATCGCCCGCTCCGCCAAACCTTGAGCATCTCCGGCTCCCATGCCTCGCGCCACTGCGGCCAGCCCACCCACCCGCCCTGGTGGACGGGAGTTCCGCCCAGCAACGCCGGCTTGGCTGCCTCGGCGGCAAACGCTCTGGGGGCCTGCCCCGCGCCGAGCCAGCTTAGGGCCACAGAGCCCGCTGCGGTGGTGCGGATGAAACTGCGTCGTGTCAGTGTTTGATTGTCTTTCATGGTCTTGCTTTCTCTTGTTGTCTTGTTGGCCGGTGTCACAATAAGTTGTTATGAGTGCTGCTTGGCTGACAGTTTGGCTCGGGTCGGGGATAACGACAACCCCAAACTGAAGCCCAAATCAACGCGAGGGAGTTCCTCAAAGCCCTGCTGATAAACCGACGCGCCAGCGCGGCTGAACAAAAGGGTTGCGTCCAGGATGGTAATTATGGCTTCATCCTTCCTGTCGGCACCGGCAGCAAGGTAAATTTGCTCCCGGAGGCAGACAGAATATGGCATATTGGCGCGAGTGAACAGCGTGAATCGCAGAAGAATGCGAGTGCTTTACACCGGCCATGTGCAGGGCGTCGGATTCCGCTACACTGTGAAATCGGTGGTGGCGGGTTTCGATGCTACCGGGTTCGTTCGGAACCTGTCCGACGGCGCGGTGGAACTGGTCGCCGAAGGGTCCAAAGACGAATTGGAGGCCTTTCGGAAGGCAATTCGCGAGTCGGGCCTGGATCATTTCATTCGGCAAGAAGACGTTACGTGGCAGAACGCCAGTAATGAGTTTTGCGGGTTCGAAGTAGTAAGGTAGAAGTTAAATGAAGTTTGCAATAATAGCCGACATACACGCCAATATCGAGGCGCTGCAGGTTGTTCTGGAAGACATCAAGGAGCAGAAGTGCACCCACTACGCCTGCCTGGGTGATGTTGTAGGCTACAACGCCAATCCGAAAGAATGCCTCAACATCATCCGCAAGATGAATATGCCGGTCGTGAAAGGCAATCACGACGAATACTGCTCCACTGACGGACCGCTGGACGGCTTTAACCCGGCTGCCGCAGCGGCGGTGAACTGGACGCGCAAGCAGTTGACGGCCGAGGACCGCCAGTGGCTGAGGGACCTCAAATACGTCCGGATGGTTACCAACTTCACCATCGTGCACGCCACGCTGGATGGGCCGCAGCGATGGGGCTATGTGTTTGAGAAGCTTGCGGCAGCGGCCAGTTTCACCTACCAGAACACATCCGTCTGCTTCTTCGGCCACACGCATGTGCCGGTGGCGTTCATTCGCGACAACCTGGTGCGAGGCGGAACCTACTCCAAGTTCAAAGTCGAGCCCGGCAAGAAGTATTTCGTGAATGTCAGTGCCGTTGGCCAGCCACGCGACAACAATCCCAAGTGTGGCTACGTGGTCTATGACACCGATGAGGGAACCATCGAGCTCCGACGGCTGGAGTATGATGTTGCCACCGCCCAAAGGAAGATACTGGAAGCTGAGCTGCCGCCGCGCCTGGCCGAGCGGCTCGCTTTGGGCAGGTGACGCCCCGGGCCGGATGCTCCCGTTCGGCCGGGCTTTGCCAGCCCTCCGCCGGTGAGGCGGGGATGAGCCGTGTCCCGGTGCGCGCGGCTTGGCGTCGCCGCATGCGTTGCGCCTGGTGAAAATCCTGATTCTCAAACCCAGCTCGCTCGGTGACGTGGTGCAGGCGCTGCCGGTGCTGCGGTTGATCAAGCGTCATCTGCCTGGCAGTGAAATCTATTGGTGGATTGACTCCAACCTCGCGCCATTATTGGCAGACGATCCAGACCTGGCGGGCGTGGTGCTCTTTGAGCGCCAACGCTGGGCCGCGCCGTGGAACTGGGGCGAGATGTGGCGCAGTGTGCGCTGGTTGCGGCAACAGGCCTTTGACTGGGTGGTGGATTTGCAGGGCCTTTTGCGCAGCGGCGCATTCGCCTGGCTTGCCAATGGCAAGTTGACCGTGGGCCTCGATGAACCCCGCGAGGGAGGGCGCGGCTTCTATGATCTCATCGTGCGGCGACCGTCGGCCGCGACGCATGCCGTGGATTGGTATCTGGGAGTGCTGCCGCTCCTGGGGGTGCCGGTGGATGCGGGATTTCAATGGCTGCCGGAGCGCCCTGGCGTGGCCGAGTCGGTGCGGCGGAAGTGGCCAGTGGAGAAATCGCGCTGGATCCTTATTCAACCCGGCGCGCGCTGGCCGAACAAGCGCTGGCCTGTCGAGTTCTTTTCCGAGCTGGTCCGGCGGTTGGCGGTGGCTAACCCGGGCTTTCGCTTCGCCGTCCTCGGCAGCGAGGACGATCGCGCGCTGGGCGAATTTATCGCCCGCGAGGATGGCCAGCGGTGTCTGGATCTGACCGGGCGGCTTTCCTTGTCGGAACTGGTTGAGTGGATTCGCCTTGGCGAGTTGGTTGTGTCCAATGACACTGGCCCGATGCACGTCGCTGCCGCGCTCAACAAGCCGGTAGTTGCGCTGTTCGGCCCCACGGAGCCGTGCCGCACGGGACCTTACCGGCAGCTTAATCACATCCTGCAGCTTGATCTCCCCTGCGTGCCCTGCCTGAAACCTCGCTGCGCGTACGTCAAGCCTCTGGAATGTCTCCGCGCGCTGCCGCCCGCGGCCGTCTTCGAGGCTGTTGAGAGGCGTTTGGGAAATCTCTGAAGCTGGCGGGGCGCGGCCGGCGTGGAGAGCGGCAAGGGACTGCGGGGGCTTTTTGCGGCTTGCCAGCCCGCCCGCCCGCCTTAGAGTGGCGTAATGAGAGCATTGGGCTTATCGTTTTGTCTACTGGCCGCCGCCTTGTCGCCGGTATCGGCTCAGGTTACAGTGGAAGTTACTCAGGATCAGGACCAGTTCCTGCCAGGCGAGGCACTGCCCACGGCGGTTCGTATCACTAATCGCTCGGCCCAGAGCCTGCGCCTGGGCGTGGAGAAGGATTGGTTGGTCTTCTCGGTGCAGGGGCGCGGCGTCGAGGTGGTGCCCAAGATCCGCGAGGTTCCGGTCACCGGTGAGTTTGTCCTGGAGTCTTCCAAGGTGGCCACGAAGCGTGTGGATTTGGCGCCTTGCTTCTTCATCAACCGTTCCGGGCGCTATTCCATAACCGCTACTGTGCGGATCAAGGAGTGGGACCGCGAGATCACCAGCCCGCCGAGAGAATT
This sequence comes from uncultured Verrucomicrobiota bacterium, assembly GCA_964531815.1. Taxonomy (GTDB): domain Bacteria; phylum Verrucomicrobiota; class Verrucomicrobiia; order Limisphaerales; family UBA8199; genus UBA8199. Next base: position 3,971 of record CAZHEW010000142.1, on the reverse strand, counting down.
CAATGTCATCGAAGGAGCCAAGTTGTGGGAACAGGAAGTCGGGGTGCCGGTGCCCCGGGGGATCACCAACGCCGTGCCGGAAGTGCGCAAGTTCATCCTGCAACAGGCGAACTACCTCAAGACACAGCTTCGACTTTATGTGCGCCTGACCGATGCCACGGGAGCGAGAACTTTTCGCGTCGTTCCCGTCGGTCCGACGGTCTCCTTTGGCCGGCCGGAACCGCAGGTGGACAAATATAGCAATTTGCACCTCCTCCATCAGGAAGGCGCGCGCTCGTTCAGCTACGTCGTAATCAGCCCGCAGGCAGAGATCATCGCGCGCCGAACTTACGACTACGGGGACAAGCGTCCCCGGCTCCAGCCGGATATGGGCGGGCAGATAACGGTCCTGGGCGGGGTTCGCCGTCCCACCCCCAGAGATGTGCCCCCGTCCCAGCCGGCGACTCCGGTTGAGGACGCGCCCAAACCTCTGCGCTCACCCGGTGAGATGGCGCCTCCCGGTTCTTGATGAGGGGCTCAGACTGAGTCCGCTGGCGCTGTCCGCGGGAATTCCCGTATGGAGTATCGTTGACTGGCTAGGCCAAGCCTGCCAACACCCGGCTGTGCGTCCGCAAACCGAGTATCTTGGCCACGATCGCTTCCAAGTCTGGCAGAACAAAATCACGGTGTACGTTGCCCAGCCATGGCGACTTCAGCAGAAGCGACGTGCATCCCGCCGCCCGAGCCGTTTCGGCGTCCTGCCACTTGTCGCTGATGACAAAAGACCGGTCCAGGTCCAGATGCCACTCGAAAGCTGCTTCCAACAACAGTCCCGGCTTCGGCTTGCGGCATGGACAATGATCAATCGCGTCATGCGGACACACCAGGATGTCGTCCAGCGGGAAGACGCGACGCAGCAGATCATGCATGCGCTCCAGTTCGCGCCGCGATTGATAGCCGCGCGACAAGCCCGGTTGATTGGTGGTGGCGATAAGCAGGAGGCCGCTGGCCTTTAGTTTGTCCAGCAGAGGGACGATCGCTTTGTTGACATGGAAGTCTTCCAGCGTCAGTGGGGTGACCTGGTGCCGTCTTTCGACTCGCACCTGATTCAGTATCCCGTCCCGTTCGATGAACACACCCTGTTTCATGCTTCTGCGATAGCAAGAAGCTCGCCCAATCAGCGTACTTCCCCCAAAATGATGAAATCCCCAGCAAAGATTGGCGAATCGGTGCCCCGGATGTCTCAAAACTGAGACTATTCATGCCAAGATTTCTATCTGGCGCGCAGCCATGCCGCCGCCATTCTCAGAAGTGATTTCTGACGACAGGACCGGGCCAGCTTCAAGAAGGGTTAGCTCCCGGGCACCCGGGATCCGGGCTGCGCCCCCCCGCTTTCTCACTGCAGGTCTTTGACGGAGGCAACCTTCGTCTGCATGTTCCGGAGCACCGGAAATGCTCTGGCAAAGACATGCTGCTCCGTTTCGCCGACGGAAGGCTTCATGATCACACGCACTGCGGCGACCGGTTCGCCATTCCGGTCACGCAACGGCAGAACTGCGGATACAGACTCCCTTTCTTTCCCGTAGTAAGGCGTGCCGTTGCTAATGACGGCCAACTCCACCTTTCCGCCGGCACGTCCCACTTCGCCCGGAATCTTGCTGGCTACCAGCCGTGTGGTCCCTGGGGCATCACCCCGTGTATAGACTTGGAGGCCGAGCAACCGCGGAAACTTCTTCACCGTCGCGCGCACCAGGGACTGTGCTGGCGCCTCGTGCGGGGTGTAAACCAGCCGCGGGTCGGCGAAGTAACTCACCGCGTCGGATTTCGTCCAGAATCCGATCTTGCCGCTGTAGAACGGATTAACTCTGTCCGTCGCGGTGATCAACTCCTTGCCGTTCAGGCGGCACCGGATGGAGTTGCCTTTGCACTCGATCGTCAACTCATGCCAAACTCCGCTGGGCACCGGTTGCTCTGGGCCGACCAGCGGGCCGCGCTCGCCGTTGAGCACCTTGTAGAAGCGCAGGTTATTGCCCAGGGAACTGGCCCGCACGACATAATAATTAGTCTCGTTTTGAATCCGGAAAGCAATTCCCGCCATCTGTTCCACTACGCCCTTGACGGTCTTGAAGCGCGTGGTCAACTCGAAGTCTCCGACCGTTTCCTCCTCGTAAATCAACAACGGGAAGTGTTCATCTGTTGGGTCCTGCGCCAGTTGGGCCAGCACCGCCTTCCTGGCGACCGGCCGCGCCCCGGGGGTCAGCGTTGGCAACAGGGGCGCTACCTCGTCCAGAATAACCTGCCAATCCCCCGGCTTGCCTTGGCCGGTCACGGCGCTGCGGAAGCCGGGGGGCATTTGGCCTTCGCGCACCTGGCTGAAGTCAAACTTCCGTTCCGCTGCTGCAACCGGCAGCACCAGCAAGGCCAGTGCCCAGTGGAGAAGTGTTCGCATGTGGTCCCAGCGTAACAAAAAGGCGCAGCGCGACAAGCTCAAGGTGGCGCGCGCAGAATCACCTTATGGCCAGGTTTCAACCATAAGCGCAGAGCGGCCGCCCTCACCCCATCCTCCCTCCGCGGGCAGCGTCGTCTTCAAAGCCGGTGCCCTCCCTGCTCGCGCCGTTGCTGCCGACGGAGCGAACACCTCCCAATGCCGTAGTTTTCGCTTGGCGCGGCAGTGGCTTCGCCCCTAGGTTTGTAACCGAATAAGAGCATGCAAAGCATCCCCCTTGGAGTCAGTTTGCTGGTGGGCAGCCGGCTGGCTTATGGTTGTTGGCGCCTGGCGGGGACCTGGGAGCCGGCCGAGGTTACCCCGGCGCGCCGGGCAGCCGGCCGGCGCGCGGCAATCACCGCGTATGAAGCAGGTTTTACCCTGTTCGACAACGCGGACATCTACTGCCGCGGCGAAGCGGAGCGCATCCTGGGCGGGGTGCTCAGGGAAGTGTCCGGCATGCGCGACCATGTGGTGGTGGTCAGCAAAGGCGGCATCCGGCCCGCTGGGGACCCGCAGCCCGACGCGCCGGGACGCTACGACTTCTCCGCCTCGCATATCATCCAGGCCTGCGAAGAATCGCTGCGGCGGTTGGGGCTGGAGATGATTGACGTTTACCTGCTTCACCGGCCGGATTACCTGGCCGACCCTGAGGAAGTGGCGCAGGCCTTTTCGCAGCTCAAGGCGGCGGGCAAGGTGCGCTGCTTCGGCGTGAGCAACTTTCGTCCGACCCTGGTTACCGCCCTGCAGGCGGTCTGTCCAATGCCGCTGGTGGTTCACCAGATGGAAATCAGCCTGGCGCGGCTCGATGCGTTTACCAACGGCACGTTGGACCAGTGCCTGATTGAACGGATCACCCCGATGGCCTGGAGCCCGCTGGCGGCGGGCTTGATCGGCGACGGCGCCAGCCGCTTGTTTCCCTCGCAGGAAGCCTGCCGGCCGCAGCGGTTTCTGCCCGAGTTGGAAACCATCGCCAAGGCGCGGGCTGTCAGCCGCGCCGCAATAGCGCTGGCGTGGCTGCTCAAGCACCCGGCTCGAATCCAGCCGATTATCGGCACCACCAACCCGGAGCGCATCCGGGCAGCCGCCCAGGCCGCCGACCTGGAGCTGACGCGCGAGGAATGGTATCGCCTGCTCATCGCCGCGCGGGGCGAACCGCTCCCGTAAGAAAGGGTGGTTATGACCGATGGTGAGCGATTGCGGTTGTTCATTGCGGTGGCAATACCCGAAACGGTCAAAGCCAAACTGGCAGCAGCTCAAACCGAACTGCGCCGCGCGCTGCCGGACGCCAATGTGCGATGGGCCGGGCGCGAACAGCTTCACCTGACACTCAAGTTCCTTGGAGACGTCGAGGCTGCGCGCGCGGAATCGCTGGGCGAAGCGATTCGCAACGCGTGCCGGGGATTCGCCCCTCTGCGGTTGCGCGTCGAGGGGGTGGGAGGCTTTCCAAACCTGCGCCGCGCGCGCGTCCTCTGGACCGGCGTGCGGAGCGAAGCGGAACAGTTGG
>CAZHEW010000141.1:0-7926 GCA_964531815.1 uncultured Verrucomicrobiota bacterium | reverse complement strand
TGAAGAAACGACATGGATTAACCGATCCAGTCAGGGGCTCTTCCGCACGGGCCATGCGAGGATTTGCCCGTCGGTGAGCAACTGCGCGCGCAGCCTCGTGTAGCTCAATTGCTGCGCCGGCACTCGGTCGTCAATTGCCAGGCTGGCGGCAGTGGCGGCGGACTGGCTGAGGACCATGAAGACCGGCTCCATGCGGATGCTGCTGAAGGCGGTGTGGCTGGCGGAGAGCGCGAAACAGACAAACAGGTTCTCGCACTCGCCGCGCTTCGGGACGATGGCGCCGTAACCGATGGGGTAGGGACCGGCGCCACCGCGGCCAGCCGCGGTCTTGCCTTCGCGCGCGACCACGCCGTCCTTCACGATGCGGCGGATTTCGTGCGTGTCGGTCGCGTAAGAGCCGAGCCCGACCGGCTTGGGCGCGACCTTCCGGCCGCAGGTGTGGTGCTCGGTCATCACCAGGTCCGAGACCATCCGGCGGGCTTCGCGGACGTAGAGCTGGTGCGGCCAGCCGGCCGTCCCGGCAAACTCATCGCGCGGCAGGCCGAACCGTTTCATCTCCGCGCGCACCTTGATCGGCACACGCGGGTCGGTGGCCAGGAAGTGCAGCAGGCCGCGGTGATAGTTCTCGTGCTCCCGGGCAATCTCGGCGCGGCACGCATAACTGGCCTCGGGCCATTCCCAGCTTGCCCCCGGCAGATTGGCGCCGAAGGTGGCCGTGTTGAAATCCCACTTCCCGTTCGGCAGCGGGTCATACTTGGAGAACCAGCGCAGGTCCATGTCGTCCCCCAACGCCCGGCACCTGGCGATGAAGCGCGCCACGATCTCGTAGCGTTTCGGATCGTAGTCCGGCGGCGGTGTGATCGGGAGGCGGCTGGTGTTCGTAGTGAGGCAAAGCCGGTAGCAGTAGGCCTGCACGCCGGGAGCGGGGTCGCCGGGACGGCCTGGTTCGCCCGCTTGGACCAGGGGCAATAAGCCGCTCCCGGGATCGCCGGGCACGCGGTACGGATCGAGCGGCAGGTCGCGATCCCAGACGCCCTGGCCGCCAGGCACGCGGCCGTTAGGGCCGGGTTGGCCGTGGTTGGTGCGGGGCAGATACTTGTCGCTGTAGTGGATGCCGTTGTAAGTCTCGCCGTATTGCGCGTTGCCTTCGCGCTGGAGCGTGTAGCTTACGCCGGCCTTGGCCATAAGGTCGCCCTCGTAGGTAGTGTCCAGAAACATCCTCGCCCGGAACACCCGCCCGTCCTCGGCGACCAGCTCGACGATGCGCGCGCCGTCCTTCTTCACCGAGGCCAGGCGCGCGCCGAAATAGACCCTGGTGCCGGCTTCCCGCGCCATGTCGTTGAAGACGCGCTCGGCCTCGCGCGGCTCGATCGAATAGGCGCCGCCGGTTGCGGGTCCGCCGCCCTTGCGCTCGAAGGGGCGATCCCAGGCCAGGGTCTTCCCGTAGCTGCGGACGAGCCGGGTGAAGTATTCACGCGTGAGGCCGCCCACAGTGCGCGGATCGCCAATGTCCACCGCGCTCAAGCCGCCGGCGGTCATCCCACCAAGATGCTGCCCCGGCTCAACCAGCATCACCCGTTTGCCCAGGCGCGCCGCCTGCACCGCTGCGACCACGCCGCCCGAAGTGCCCCCGTAAACGCAGACGTCGGCCTCGAAGGTTTGGGCCGCTCGCACCCCCAGCGTCGCTTGCGCGACCCCTAGCACCAGCGCCACGAGTGCCTTTGACTTGGACGTACCTGTGGTTGCCCGGCGGGTCACTTGGCGGCGCTCTTCTTCTTGCCCTTCTTGGGCGCGCCGGTGTCGGCGGGGTCGCCGGCGGGATACGGCGTCACCTGGGCGCGGTCGGCCCAGGCATTCCACTTGGCGGTCAGCTCCTTCACGCGCTCGGGCTGGGCTGCGGCCAGGTCGCGCTGCTCAGTGCGGTCGGCTTTCAGGTCATAGAGCTCCCAGGGGCCGTTGCGGCCGAGGCGGACGAGCTTCCAGTCGCCAACGCGCACCGCGGCGTTGCCTTCGTGCTCCCAGAACAGCGCCTCGCGTTGAATGGGCTTGTTCTCGAACGCCGGCAGCAGGCTGCGGCCTTCCATCGCCTGGATCGCTTTGCCCTTGAACTGCTTCGGGTACGTGGCGCCGGCCACGTCCACACAGGTGGCCATGATGTCAACCAGATGCCCCGGCTGAGCGCGAAGCTGCCCGCCGTCCGAAATCCGCGCCGGCCAGTGCGCGATGAGCGGCGTCGAGATGCCACCCTCGTGGTTGTAATGCTTGTAGCGCCGGAAAGGCGTGTTCTCCAGCGTCGCCCACGATTGGCCGCAGAATACATTCGAGTCCTCCGAGCCGAGGTGCTGTCCGACGGATCGGCCCTCCGGACCCGCCTCGGCATTGCCGCCGTTGTCCGAGAGGAAGAGGATCAGTGTGTTGTCGAGTGTGCCGCGCTGACGCAGCGCCTCCACAAGGCGGCCCACCGCCGTGTCCATGCGCGCGACTACCGCCGCGTAAATCGCCATTATGTTGTCGAAGCGGTCCTGCTCGGCCGGCGCGAGGGCCTCCCAGGCCTTCACCTCCGGCGCGCGCGGCGAGAGCGGCCAGGCTTTGTCCACGATGCCCAGTTCGATTTGCCGGGCGTGCCGCTGCTCGCGCAGCTTGTCCCAGCCAATCTGGTACTTGCCGCGGAACTTCGCGATCTCATCCGCCGGCGCCATCAGCGGGAAATGCGGCGCGTTGAAGGCCAGGTAAAGGAAGAAGGGCTTGGACTTGTCCCCGTCATCAATGAACTTGATGGCGTTGTCCACGAAAGCGTCGGTGGTGTAGAACCCGTCCGCCGGGGGTTGAATGTGTTCATTCTCACGAGTCAATGAATCGGGGCGGAAGTAGTTGGCAGTGCCTTTGACAACACCGAAGTAATGGTCGAATCCTCTCTGCCGGGGCCAGTTCGCCTTCTCCGCTTCGCTGGATGGTTCCGTGTACCTCGTCACGTGCCACTTGCCCGTCATGGCCGTGCGATAGCCGGCGCCGCGCAGCACTTCGGCGAGGGTGACGCAGCGATCGTTGAGATTGCCCTGGTAGCCCGGCTGCTTCCGGTCGGTGACCATGTGCCCCACGCCGGCCTGGTGGGGGTAAAGGCCGGTCAGCAGCGCGGCGCGGGTGGGGCAGCAGCGAGCGGTGTTGTAGAACTGCGTGAAGCGCAGCCCGCGGGCGGCCAGCTTGTCCAGGTTCGGTGTCGGGATCTCGCTTCCGTAACAGCCGAGGTCCGAAAAACCCATGTCATCCACCAGGATGACGGCGATGTTGGGGCGCTGGCCGGCCGTGGCGGCTGCCGCACCGCGCGCCCCGAGTGGAAGAAACAGGGAAACGAGACCTATGAAGACAGGAAGTTTCACGTTCATGCGCCCATGGTGCCGGACGCAAAGCGGGTTGGCAACAACGGCAAAACCGCGGCTAAGCCAGCAACCGCAGGATGCGCTCGACCTGCGCGGCATGCACGTCCAGCCCCGCCTCCGTCCACACCAGATAATCAGCGCGGGCGATCTTCTGCTCGATGGGCCATTGGGCCCGCACCCGCTGCTCGATCTGTTCGGGCGACCAGCCCCGGCCCAGCAGGCGCGCGCGCTGCGTCGCCGCGGAGCAGGCAACACAGATCGTCATGTTCAGCTCTGCCTCGGCTCCCGTCTCGAATAGCAGCGGGATCACCACCACCGCCAGCGGACGCCCCTCGGCGCGCCAGGTCTCCACTTGGGCGCGCCAAAGCGCGCGAATAGGGGGGTGGAGGATGCTCTCGAGCCGGGCTCGGGCGGCGGCATCGGCAAAAACGCGCCGCGCCAGTTCGCCCCGTCGCAGCCGCCCGTCGGGTCCCACGATGTCAGCCCCAAAGGCTTCCCGGACCTCCGCCAGGGCCGGTTGGCCCGGCTCGACCACCTGGCGCGCCAGGTCGTCCGTGTCCACCACCGGGAGCCCGCGATCGCGGAGCAGTTGGGCACAGGTGGACTTGCCCATGCCGACGCCGCCCGTTAGACCGAGCACTTTCAGGGGTGCTGTCAGGGTATCAGGGATTGAGGCAGCGGGTGCGATAGTAGCACTGCTGGATACTGGGGAAGTTGGTGTCGGTGAACCGGATGGTGCCGCTCGGGGAGGCGTTGGTGACGATGAGCGAACCCCAGGAGCTAAGATTCGTCGAGGCCTCAATCGCATACACGAAGCTGGGCTGCGCCTTCACGACCAGGCGAAACCCGTTGCTCACAATGGAACCGCTCAAGGTTGCCCTGGCGGGAATGATCACCGTGGTCTTGGTTTCATCCGAGTTATTAGCCGTATTCAGGTCCACCTGCTTCGCCCCGACGCTGGCTGTGATGACAATCTCGCCGCCTTCCGAGGGTGTCAGGACGAAGCTCACCGGTATCGCCTGGCCATTGGCGAGGCTACTGAGGTTGGTGATCGCCTGCTGCCCGCTGGACAGTGTATTGGTCACCATCACGTCGGTCGCGGATGCCGGGCCGTGGTTCGTAACCCAAATGGTGTTGGTCACGGCCCCGCCCAAAAACAGCGAGGCCGGCGCGCTCGCCAAGCTGACCTCCAGATCCACAACGTCCCTGAGCGGGATGACCGTCTGAAGGTCCAAGCTCCAGCCGCAGAGGATGAATCCGGAATCACCAATCGCGTCATCATACACATACAGTTTCCAGTCGCCGTTGGGAGCCCACCCGTTCAGCGCCACAAGACTGGCATTGTATGGGCCAGACGGGGCTGGTCCCGGCAACGTAACAGGCCCGAAGTAGCTGCTCGGGCGGTAGGTCTTGTTCGTAATCTGGCCGGCATAAGGCAGGAAGTCGTTCGTCTCCGCGTCGTCGAAGGTCAATGTAAGGTTGGTCAGCGCGTAGCCCCCGCCGGCGCGTGACATCACCAGGGTGTTGCCGCCGGCCGGCCCCTCCAGCAGCACGCTCACGTCGCTGGGAAAGCTATGGGTGATCTCTTCCAGCCTGACGGTCACTTTGCTGACCACGCCGGTCAGGTTGGCAACCGTGATGACAGACCCATAGGGCGTGGCGGCGCCGTGATCCGGGATGATAATCGCCGCCGAACTGGGGAAGTGGGCCGTGACGGGCAACGCAAAAGTGAAGTCCACCGGAGGATCGAGAGGAGTCGCACCATCCTGGAGCTTCAGGGTCGCCCTAACCTCGCCGCCGTTTCCGCCAGCCGCGGTGAAGCTGAAAGGTTTCGAGACCGGCTGCCCATTGGTCCCCATCTGTCCGTAGATCTGCGGGCCGCTCCGCGGGGTAACGCCCCCCGCCGTCTGCAGGGTGGCGGTGAAGTTGGTGGTAGTGTTCGCATAGCCCACATTGCGCAACGCCAGCTCGAACGTGACGGTTTCTCCAGAATCCACCGCGCCATTGACGGGGCCGCTTTCGTATGTCAGGACCGCGTCCCCAGGGACAATCCTCGGCGCGGGGTTGGTCACGCTGACAATGCAATTGGTCGTGTTGTTGGCGGTGTTGGTGTCCTGGGAATCGGTAGCCACGCTCACGGTATTGGTGAGGCGGCCGATGCAGAAGCTGCTGTTGGCAACAGGGAGAACAAAGGTTACCGTGGCGCTCTGGTTGGGGGCCAGATTGTTCAAGTTAGTGGTCGTGGTGCCGGCGACGTTGGTACAGGCACCGCGGGTGGTGCTGGTGAGCACCACATTAAGCGCGGTCTCGGGGCCTCGGTTGGCGACTACAATGCGGTTGGTGAGGCTGATGCCGATGACTGCCGGGTCGGGCGCCACGACCAACCCTTCAACCTCAACATCCGCGACGGGCCGTGTGACGGTCGTGACGACGGGGGCGACGTTGTTGACCGGCTCCAAGTCATCTTCACCAGCGGTCACGTTAGCGATATTCGTCAAGAAAGCGCTGTTGTTTCCCGGAGGAATGACCGAGGCGCTGGGGATCACCTCGACAGTCACAGTGGCGACCACGCCGGTATTCAAGGTGCCGAAACTGGCATGGACCGACGTGGCGCTGGTCAATAAGGCAGCCCCCGGAGAGGTGCTGGCGTTGACAAGCATGACGCCGGGTGGCAGGTTGTTCGTGAAGGAGACCGAGCTGGCATGATTGGGCCCTTTGTTAGTGATCGTGAAAGTATAGGTCAACGAACCTCCGGCCAGAATTAAGCCGGGGGTGGCCACCCCGCTCACGCTAAGGTCGGCGGGCAGGTTGACTGGCGCCAGCATGGTCAGGCCCAAGCTCCAGCCGTTCGAGATGCTGCCCGCGTCCCCGTTGAAGTCGTCATAGGCGTAAAGTGACCAGGTGCCGTTGGGATTGCCGGCATTTAACACCGCGAGCGAGTTGGTGTAGGGACTGCCCGGCGCGGGCGCTGGAAACTCTGGGGCCGTGCCATACAGCGTCGGCCGCCAGACCCCGGAAACAAGAAAACCGAGTTCCGGTAAGTTACTGACGGCGGAGTCATCAAAAGCCAAATTGACGTTCGCACTTGCCATGCTGCCCGCGTGTGACATCAGCAGGGTCTTGGCGCCGTTCGGCGCCACGAGCAGCAGATTGACATCCCCGGGATAGCTGTGCGTCAGGTTCGACACCGCGACAGTCACCTTGCCCAGCACGCCGCTCAGATTGGAGACTGTGATGACCGACGGATACGGCTTGGCGGGGCCGGATTGCAGCGAGTAATCCGGGTCCGGGATCATGATGAGGGCATCGGCGCTAGGGAAGGAGCGGCAGGTGGGCAGATCGAATACGAACTCCACCGGCGGGTAGGTATTGGTCCCGTCCTGCAGCAGCAGCGTGGGGCGGATCTTGCCCCCGTTGGTTCCGCTGGCGGTAAACGTAAAGTTACGGCGGACTGGCTCTACAGCCTGCGGATATAAGACATGGTAATGCTGCGTCTGGTTGGGCGGAACGGGGTCGACGCCGTCGGTGGCGGCAAGGGTGGCATCGAGATTGAAAGTTTGGTAGTTGCTAATGTTCAGCAGAGACAGGGCGAGGGTAACGGTTTCGCCGATATCAATGGCGCCATTAACCGGTCCGCTCTCAGACAGCAATTCGCGACCCGCGTCCACGATGTTGACCCCCTTCGGCGACACGACGGTCGTCGCGCTAGCGGTGTTATTGCCGGGATTGGGGTCGGTTTGCCCACCGGTCACGCTGGCGGTAGTGCTAAGGATACCAGTGATGCTGGTGCCGACCTCAACGGTCAGTATGGCCCGCCCGCCGCTAACCAGTGCGCCCAGATTCCACGTGAGAATGTTCCCCGCTCTGGATACCGCCCCCTGGGTCGCGTTACTCGAAACCACGGAGACCGTCTCCGGGAGGGTCTGATTGACCGTGACGGCTGAAGCGACGCTGGGCCCCAGGTTGGTAACAATGACCGTGTAAGTGAAGTTGCTCGTAACGACCACCGGGTCCTTGTAGTCGGTAATGCTAATGATCAAGTCAGCGGCCGGGGTGACGGTCGTGGTGACCGCGGCGGTGTTATTGGCGGCAATCGGGTCGAGTTGATTGGCGGCGACCGAGGCTGTGGCTGTGATGGGGTTCTCAACGGTCGGAATGACTCGGATCGTCGCGGTGGCGCGCTCAGCGCTGGCCAAGACAAACCCGCTCCAGACCACCACCTGGCCGACCGTGGTGACTGCACCCTGCGAAGGAGAAACCGTCGTTGAAACGATCGCGACGCCGTCTGGCAGCACATTGGTGAGGTCGATACCGGAGGCGGTGCTCGGCCCGTTGTTCGTCACCGAAACCGTATAGGTCAGGGTGCTGCCGATGATCACCGGGCTGGGCGTCGCGGCAATTCCCACGGCGAGATCGGCTGAAACCGGATTGACGCGGGAAACCACGGTGGCGGAGCTGTTGGCTGGATTGGGGTCAGTTTGAGCCGAGATCGCGCTGGCCGTCGAGGGAAACGTCCCGGCTATCACCGGCAGGACCACAACGCGCAGCG
>CAZHEW010000140.1:0-7927 GCA_964531815.1 uncultured Verrucomicrobiota bacterium | reverse complement strand
TCGGGGTGAGCCTGAAGACGGTTCCGTAAAACTGGAAGCCGCTCAAGGTGCTGTATTTGGTCGCGCCATAGAAATTGCAGTCCGAGCCTCGCACCAACGCACCGACGGGTGCATAGCCATCGCTGCCCCCGGTAAACGAGTACAGCGTAGTCAGTAGCCCGGCGGGAGTGATCCTGAAGACAGTGCCATTCTGATGGGCGCCCCCTCCAGATGTCAGACCATAGAAGCTGCCGTCGCACCCCTGCGCCAGACCCCCGGTCGGGAACTTGCCATCCGCGCCGTTGAACCGGTGCAGGTTGGTGAGCGCGCCGCCGGGTGTGATCCGGAACACGGTGCCGTAGTCCGACAAGCCCCCGGCGGCGGTCGTGCCGTAGAAATTGCCGTCGGCGCCCGCCAGCAACGGGCCGGAAGGCCAGGCGCCATTCGCATCGCCGGCGAAAGAGTAGAGCGTTGCGAGAATGCCTGCCGCGGTCACGGCGTACACCGTGCCGCCTCCGGTGTCGCCGCCCCGGGAGGTGGTGCCGTAGAACCTGCCGTCGGGCCCCTGCACCGGCGCGGCAGTCGGCCCCGAGCCGATCGCGTCCGTGAATGAGAGCAGGTTGGTAAAAGTGCCATTGGTGGTCAGCGTGAACAACGAGCCCGAGGCATGGGCGCCGCCGGCATAGGTCGTCCCGTAGAGAATGCCGTTGGTGTCCTGGGTCAGCCCATTGGGCAATCCGCCATCCGCGCCACCCGTAAACCAGTGCCGCGTGGTCAGGCTGGTGCAGGGCGCGGTCTTGGGGACGAGGACCAGGGCAGCGCTCGCGTTGGTCGAGCCAAGAGAATTGGCAACGACGAAGGTATAGGTCCCGTTGTCGGCCTCGGTGACGTTGCTGATGACCAGGCTCGTGTTCGTCGCGCCGGAGACGTTGCAGGAATCGAGGATATTGGTCCCATTCTTTTGCCACTGGTAAAACAACGGTTTGTTACCGTCTGCGGCGGCATCGAACGAGACGGTTGTGCAGGCCGTCGGCGCCAGGTTGGTCGGCGCCAGGGTGATCACCGGCGGGGACGACAACACCGTGAGCAGAGCGCCCGAACTGTTGGTCGAACCCTCGGCGTTGCTCACTGTCAGAGCGTAAGTGCCCGCGTCCGTGGCGGTCACTGCGGTGAGGGCCAGGACCCGTTCGGTCGAGCCAGGCAGGTTGCTGCCGTTCTTCTGCCATTGATAGCTGAAGGGCTGAGCCCCTGAAACCGGCACGCTCAATACGACGTCGTCTCCCACATACACCGTCCGGCTGCAGGGCTGGGCCGTGATTTGGGGCGGGCCGCTGAAGCTGAGCCTAAAGATGACGCCCGCGTCGTCCTCGCCGCCGTTCTGCGTTGTGCCCAGCAGACTGCCGTCGGCATCTTCGGTCAATGCCGCCTGGGGATTCGCGCCGGCATAGTCATCGAACGCGACCAAGGTCGTGAGGATGCCACCGGGCGTTATTCGGAACACGGTGCCATAACCATAATCGCCCCCATAGGCGGTAGTGCCGTAGAAGTTTCCGTCACGGCCCAGGAGCAGAGCGGCCGCCGGGTAGCTCCCGTCGCTGCCCCCGCCAAACGAGTAGAGTGTAGTGATCACGCCAGCCGGGGTCATGCGGAATACTGTGCCGTGGTCGCAGGCGCCGCCAGCAGAGGTCGTGCCGTAAAAATCCCCGGCCGGATCCTGCACCAGCTCGGCCAACGGAAAAGCGCCGTTGGTGCGATTGAAGGACGCCAGGCTCTTGAGCCCGCCGCTGGCAGTGATCTGGAAGACCGTGCCGCAGCCGCTGGCGCCGCCGTTGTAGGTGCTGCCGTAGAAATGCCCATCGCCCCCGCGGCAGAGCCCTGCGGCGGGGAAGCCACCATCGAGGCCACAAGTGAACGGGTAAAGCCGCTCGAAGGCGCCGTCAGCGGAAACCCGGAAGACGGTGCCTGGCTTCACATACCAGTCCTGATTAAACACTCTGAGAATGCTTTCCACTCCGCCCTGATACGTCGTGCCGTAAAAGTTGGAATCGGCCCCCAGCGTCAGCCCGGCGCAGGGGAAGGAGCCGTTGGTGATATTCAGCGACACCAAATTGGACAGCACGCCGCTGGGCGTCACGCGGAAGACCGTGCCGTTGTCCGAGGCGCCGCCCTGGAAGGTCGTGCCGTAGAAATTGCCGTCTAGGCCCTGCGCCAGCGCGGCAAAAGGCGTGGCGCCGTCGTCGCCGCCCGTGAACGAGTAGAGGGGGGTAATGGCGCCGCCGGGGGAAAGGTGGAAGATCGTGCCCGCGTAGCTAGTCCCGCCGTTTTGAGTCGTGCCGTAAAAGCTGCCGTTGGCCGCGCGCACCAGCGCGTTCGGGTTCGCGCCGTCGGCCCCGCCGATGAACGAATACACGGTGCTCAGCGTGGTCGCCGGCGCAGTAATGGAAATGACTGTCAGCACGGCGCCGGCGCTGGTCGCCAGTCCGTCCGCGTTGGCCACGATGACGGAGTAAGTGGCGGCATCGGCCAATGAAGGGCTGTGGATGGTCAGGGCGCTCGATTTCGCGCCAGAGATGTTGCCCCCGTCGCTCAAGGCGTTGCCATTTCGCTGCCAGAGATAGAAGAGCGGTTGCTCCCCGACCGCAGTCACCGTGAAGGTCACCGTCTGCCCGGCCATCACGGTTTGACTGATCGGCTGGGCGGTGATGGTTGGACGCCACGGGAAGACCGCCAGGAACGCCGGCGAGCTGGAGACGGCCCCGGCGGCATTGCTCACGATGACCGAGTAAGCCCCGGCATCCGCGGGAGCGGCCCCGGCAATCACGAGGGTGCTGGCTGTGGCGCCGGAAATGCGCCCCCCATCGCTCAAATTGGTCACGTATACCCCGTTGTCGTATTGCCACTGGCAGGACAACGATGCGCCGTTGGCAACGGCCACGCTGAAGGCGGCCGTCATCCCCTCCAGCACGGTCTGGTTGGCGGGCTGCGCCGTGATGACGGGCGGCGCGACAATATCCAGGTTAACCACGCGGCTTTGGCCCAGCCGATCACTCGCGTTGGTGAGGTTAACATTGGTGAACCACAGCGCAGCGGAGTAGCTGCCGAGGAGGAGGCTGCTGGCCGCGGAGGTCAACGTCACGCTGACTGTGGCCGCCGGGCCGCCGTTCGTGAGCGTGCCGCTGACCGGCGAGACTTCGAGCCAGGGAGCGGCGTTGGCCAGGGTCCAGCTAAACGGCGCGTTGCTGTCATTGGTCAGGAGGAGGCTCTGCACGGCCGGCCGGAAGGGGCCGCCCAGCGGCCCGGTAAAGGTGAGGGGCAGGGCGGGGGTGATGCGCAACGCCGGCGGCGGCGCCAGCAGCGCGGCAATCAGGTTGCTGCCGCCAGGCGTACCCCAGCCGGTGCAGAGGTCGTAGCCAGGCTGGGCAGAGAACGAATTGGGCCCACAACAGGCATTGGTGTTGTTGCCGGTGGTCGTGTCGTGAAACGCCGCGGCATACGCTGACGACTTGCCGATGGCATAGATGGCGGGATTGATGAAACCGATGCTGGGTTGCCCATTGGCCGCCGCTTGCTGATTGACCAACGCGGCAAACCCGGCCCACAACGGCGCCGCCGCGCTCGTGCCGGCCCCGTCGAACTGCATGCCGTTGTTGGCAATGAGCCAAATCCCGTCCGCGACACCGGCCACGTCGGGACTGTTGCGCAGGGTGGTCGAGCCCCCGTTGCCGGTCATGTCAATGCCTCGTTGGTAGGCCGGGATGGCGTAGTTCGTGCCGAAGCCGCCCCCGCTCGCCGCCGGCTCGCCGGGAAACCAGCTCCAAACCTTTTCCGACACCCATGCCGCACCCGGACCGCTCGTCGTAAGCGTCGTCCCGCCCACCACGGTGATGTTGGGGTTATCCGCCGGGGACCAGGGGGGGCAGGCGGCTCCGCAATACGCGCCGTCATCCCCCGAGGCCTGGAAGAACGACTGCCCCTGCGCCGCGAACTGCTGGAAAACCTGGTTCTCTGCCTCGGCTGCCTCCGGAGAGGCAGACTTCCAAATCCAGGAGCAACTCAACTGCTGCGCCGCCACCTGGCCGAGGCTGTTGGTGTCATTGGCCATGTGGTTGAGGACGGTATATGGGCTGCTGGCTGGCCGGCCCTGATAGACGATGACCCTGGACAGGCCCGGCGCCATGCAGATCGCCATGCTAATGTCCAACGCAACCTCAATGTTGCCCGGGCCCGGGCGGCCGCCAAATCCATCCACCAGCACGTTGGTGATGGGGACGTTCGGCAGCCCGGCCAGGTTCTGGTACGCGAGCACATCATTGGTGTAGTAGCCATCCAACTGCAACAGGCCCACCGCCTGGCCCGCGCCGTCCAGGGCCACCCCCGGCGCGTAGGCCGCCCGGAAATCCCGCCCCATGAGAAGCCCGCGCGGGCCGGAGCCAGCTACCGCAGGCTTCGCACCGGACGTCGAGTCCGCAGCGCTGCTCAGGGGCTTCCAACGCCCGCCGGCAGGCCGGGGCACCGAGAAATTGTCCAGGCCGCTGACCATCAGCACCGGCACTGCCAGATCGAGCGTGGGTTCCGTATCCGGCGCATGGAACCTCCGCCCTTCGGTCGGGTGCTGATACGAGTGCAGCCTGATGCGGAACGCCTTCTCAATGTCCGCCGCCGTTCCGCTCACTTCCAGCAGGGTCCGGTTGGGGTGGGTGCCGGCCACCCGCAGGCCGCACGCTTTGGCAAAGGCAATCACCGCCTCATAATCCTGGCGGCGCGGGCCAAACCGCTCCGCGAACTCCGCGGGGGTCAGGTATTGGCGATACTCGGGGCAGCGCGGATCATAAATCTTCGCGAGCAGCTCGTTCAGCGCTGCGGGGTTGCGCAAGCGCAGGCCGATAGCCAGGTTCAACTGGTTCGTGGCCGGCAGCCGCTCCAACGCCTGCGCCCCTTTCACCGCCGCCGGCACATGTCCGCGCAGCCGCTGCCGCTGCGCCCCCCAAGCCGTGGTGTCCGCCTGAACCAACAGCATTGCGCACAACCAGGCTGTCCCTAACACACCACAACCCGCACGCAGTGCCAGCGCTCCGAGCTCGCAAGCGCGGCATAGCCAAGCCAACCGTCTGCTGACGTGTTGTCGTCCAGCTTTTTCTGAGGTCGGGAATGAACCGAGGCGTAGAAGTGATTTGGCAGATTCATTCATAATACCCTTTTGCTGTTTGAATTGAACCAGCGCCAACCAGGTTGAGCAAGCACTGTCTTGCCGCGGCGGGGGGGGCGGCGAGCGCGTGTCACCCATTGCTGGAGTTGCGTCATTGATTCTGCGACTTTTCGGCTGAGACAGCCTTGGGAGCAGATGATTTGGGGAGGACATCACTGTTGATCTTGTTTCAACCTTATTGGGTTTACGGCTCTGGCACCCCTGGCGGGGCGAATTTCTGCGCGTTGTTGTTCCGGTGGTCGGCTCCCTCTTGCCCTCGCCGACCATCGGCTGCCTTCTATCAACCCTTCGGGTTGATCCTCAGGCGCTGCAGCCAGGCTGACACAAACTATGGCTGACCCACTCCACTCAGAACAGCAAAGGACCATGATTTCTTCCCACGTTTATTATTGATCAGACCGCACGAAGGGGGTGAAATTGCTGGTGAAGCTCCTGCCCTGAAGGGTGGGAAGTTCGAGAAGGGTCCGGAATCAGCATGATTTCGGAGGCTACTGGGGATGGTCGGGCCGCCACCCCGCCAACGAATCTGTCGAACATGTGGACCTGCAGCCACGCGAGCCGAGCGGGTGTTGGAGAGAAAGTCGAAGGGGGGCTTATATGCCTGCCCAACAGCCGCAAGCGCCTGCCCGGAGTCACATGTTTTGCAGTCAAGCGCAGGAAAGGACTGAACACCATGAACAACTACTCGTTTGTGTCACGATGGGCCAACGGCGTCCCGCGCCGGGCAACGACTCTGAGTTTCGCCACCGCCTTGCTGGCGGCGGCTATGCTGCCCGTGACGGCGTCTGCCGCAGCGGCGCAAGCCCCGGCGCAAGGCACTCAAGTCCCCGTCATTGTCAACGTTTACTCAAACGCCCAGGTATCAACGCAGTACATTGCGGGCGCGATTGCCGCGGCGAACAAAATCCTCGGCCAGGCCAACATCCGGTTGGTGCCGGTGAAGATAAACGATCCAGTTACCAACGCCAACAACGGAGACGATGGCGACGGGAAGTTCACTTACCCCGAGCGGGAAGGAGCCCGCACATTTGGCGGCAAGGAAGTGGCGGGGTTGCCCGGCGGCAGGGGGATGAAGATCTCGTTCGGCCAGCAGGTTAACGCGACCAATGCGGGCTGGATCGGAGTCGCGGTGCACCGCGACCCGACGGTTATCGTGCAAAAGTATGGCAGCACCAACGACACCGGGCAGACCATCGCGCACGAGGCGGCGCATGTGTTCACGTTGAGCGTGAAGCACATGATCACGACCAACATCAGCTCGGATACGAATGGACACTCGCCGCCCATCGCGGGCCCGGCAGGCGTTAAGAACCTGATGGCCGAGACGAACTCCCCCGGCGCCACCAACCTGACCAAGCTCCAGATTGAGGAGATGAACAAGGAGCTGACCAACTTCGGATTCAACGCGAAACAGTTTAAGGAATACTACCCGGCCGTGGCCGCCCTGGCGCAGTCGGGCGCGGCGCGGGATGATCATGGGGACGCGATTTCCACCGGGGGCCACGGCGGCGATGTGAAGGACATTCACGATCTGCAACGGATCTGGGTCGGCTCGGACCAGGACGTGAATACCATTGATGTCTCCATGGGTGTGGGCGGCCTCATGCCGTCCGAGGGCGCGGTGGAAGCCCTGTATGCTCTAGGGTGGGACACGGATAACGACCTCGCCACCGGTGTCAGCTACGCCGGGCGGGCGGGGATAGACCGGATTGTGCGAGTTCTGGTGTCACGGCCCATAATGCCGGGGCCGCTGGTGGTGGAGGGGTTCGTGGAGGACCCAATAACGCATGAGGTGAGGCCGTTGCCGGGGCCGATCGAGCTGCTGACGGAGCACGAGTTCAACGACCGGCAGGGACCCACTGTTCCCGTCGAAACCACCATCGCTTTCCAGGTGCCCAAGGACATGTTGGGGTTGACGGCGCCGCAGGTGCCCGTTGTGGCTGCCGCGGGCATCATGGCGGAGTTCTTCGACACGGCGGAACTGGCGTTTGATCAAATGCTCTGGGCGCACCGGCCAGACCTGCGACTCTACGGGAGCGGTGTGCCCCGGGCCGGCGTGCCCTATCCGTTCACGCTCGCGCGGATGTCGCCCAATCAGCCGGTGCGGCTTTATCTGGATGACACGCTGGTTTACAGCGGGACCTTGAGCCCCGCGGGCAGTTGCGCCGGCAGCTTCCTGCCGCCACCGGATTTGGGGAACGACAGCCTGCATTTCCTGACGGCATTGGATCAGACGGAGTCCTTCGCGGGTAATATTACCAGTCCCAAACCTGCGCTGACTGTTTCCGCCCGGCAGACGGCGACAGGGGTCGAGGTGTCGTTCGCCAGTTTGTTGGGGGTGGATTACGTGGTGGAGCGAACCGAGTCGCTGGTCCCGTCTGGATGGGAGCCGTGGATGCCTGTGACCGGCACTGGTGAAACGATTGTGCTGCCGGATACTTTGGAACCGGGCGGCCGCTACTACCGAGTGGGGATGCAATCAGTGGACGTTGGCATCACCCAAAACGCGATGCCCAACCCGGTGATGGTGGGGCAGGAGCTGACCTACACGTTGGAAGTGAGGAACCTGGGCGGTCCGCCGGCCCGGCAGGTGCAGGTTTTCGATCCGCTGCCGGCGGGCGTGGAGTTCATTTCGGCCGAGGTCCTGCCCGCGGGCACCTGTGTGTTTGCCGACGGCATGTTGATCTGCGACCTGGGCACGGTGCTGCCGGGGCCGGTGGTGTCTGTCGTGATCCGCGTCAG
>CAZHEW010000139.1:0-7928 GCA_964531815.1 uncultured Verrucomicrobiota bacterium | reverse complement strand
CCTGCTGCTGGTCCCATTGACTCTGCCATTTGGGCTCGATCAGGTGAAACGGGTATTGTCTGCGTCCAGATGCCATCAGCGTGAGACTATTGCGAAAACGGCCCCTCGATACAATAACAGAGTTGGCAGGCCCGATTGTGAAACCGTATGAATCCGACGCTGGCCTCCCTGCACAATGGTTAAGCTGGCACCAATACAAGGCTCAACACACTTTTTGGGCTTGCACCACGCTTTGGGGGCAGTAGCGTCTGCGCTTAACATTGAGTTCAGGTCCTGCATTGGTCGTTTTGGCCGCCGGTATTGGTTCCCGTTACGGCGGTTTGAAGCAGATTGAGCCCGTCGGCCCGGCCAGCGAGGCCGTCCTGGACTATGCCGTGTTCGATGCGAAACGGGCCGGTTTCGGCAAGTTCATCTTCGTCATCCGCAGCGAGATCGAACAGACCTTCCGGGACAGCTTCGGCCGGCGCTTTGCCAGGCACATCAACCTGGGTTACGCCTTCCAGCAACTCGATATGGTGCCGCCCGGACGCCAGAAGCCGTGGGGCACCGGCCACGCCGTGCTCAGCGCCGCCCACCTGCTGGACCGCCCCTTTGCGGTTATCAACGCGGACGACTTCTACGGCGCGGAGTCCTTCCGCATGCTGGCCCAGTTCCTGACGCAGTCCGCCCCCGGCAACCCGGACCTGTTCGCCATGGTCGGCTTCCAACTCGACCGGACGCTTTCGGAGCACGGCACGGTGGCGCGCGGCCTCTGCCGGGCAGACGCGGAGGGGTATCTGGTGTCGGTTGAAGAACTCACGGCCATCGAAAGGCAGCCCGGCGGCGCCCGCAACCGCGAGCCGGACGGTAATTACCGGCCGCTCACCGGCCGCGAGATTGTCTCGATGAACTGCTGGGGCTTCACGCCGAAGCTGCTGGACGGACTGCGCCGCCTCTTTGGCGAGTTCCTGGTTCGCAACCAGGACAATCCCAAAGCCGAGTTTTACCTGCCGACCGCCGTCAACACCCTCATCCAGGAGGGCCGGGCGCGCGTCAAGGTGCTGCCGACCCCCTGCCATTGGTTCGGCGTGACCTACCGCGAGGATCGCGCAGTTGTCACCGAAAGCATCCGCGCGCTGGTCCGCGCCGGCGAATACCCGGAGCGGCTGTGGAGCTGAGCTCGCCTCATGTCCGCCGCCAAGCCTGACCCGCATGTTTACGCTCGGATGCAAACGCCGAGAATGCGCCGCGCAGGGGCACGCGGTTTGCAGTCGTCCACCTGCAGGCCGCGTGCCCTCACGCGGCGTCTGAGGGGGTGAGAACTATGGAGGCCACGCACGATCTTCGCCTGGTCGCCGGGCGGTTCCAAATCTACGGCGACTTCCGTGAAGCCGCGCCTTACGGCAGCGGCCATATCAACGACACTTACGCGGCGGTGTTTGACCAGGCCGGCACCCCGGTGCGCTACATATTCCAGCGCGTCAACCACAATGTTTTCAAGGACCCCGCCGGCCTCATGGACAACGTCCAGCGCGTCACGACTCACATCCGGCGCAAGCTGGAAGCCGCCGGTGCCGGCCAAATCTCGCGCCGGGTCCTGACTTTGGTGCCCACGCACCAAGGCGGATGCTTCTATGCCGACGCGCAAGGCAATCACTGGCGCTGCTATCTCTTCATCGAACGGGCAAGGAGCTACGACCGGATCGAGACGCCGCGCCAGGCCTTCGAGGCCGCGCGGGCGTTCGGCCAGTTCCAAAAGCAACTTGCCGACCTGCCCGCCCCGCGGCTGCGCGACACCATCCCCAACTTCCACCACACCCGCAGCCGCTTCGACGCACTGCGCCAAGCCATCGCGCAGGACGCCTGCAACCGCGCCGCCGGGGTGAGGGCGGATATCGAATTCGCCCTGCGCCACGAACCGCTCGTGGACGTGCTGCTCGGCCTGCAAACGCGCGGCTTCCTCCCCGAGCGGGTCACGCACAACGACTGCAAGCTCAACAATGTCATGCTTGATGACGCCACCGGCGAGGGCGTCTGCGTCATAGACCTGGACACCGTGATGCCCGGGCTGGCGCTCTATGACTTCGGCGACATGTGCCGCACCGCCGCCTGTCCGACCGTGGAAGACGAGCGCGACCTCTCGAAGGTGGAAA
This sequence comes from uncultured Verrucomicrobiota bacterium, assembly GCA_964531815.1. Lineage (GTDB taxonomy): Bacteria > Verrucomicrobiota > Verrucomicrobiia > Limisphaerales > UBA8199 > UBA8199. The sequence goes on along the minus strand of CAZHEW010000139.1, from coordinate 5,796 downwards.
TGCGCATGGACATGTTCCAGGCCCTGGCGGGCGGTTACCTGGCCTCCGCGGGCGAGTTCCTCAACCCGGTCGAGAAAGACCACCTCGTGTTCTGCGCCAAGCTCATCACCTTCGAGATCGGCATCCGCTTCCTTGCCGATCACCTGGCCGGCGACCACTATTTCAAGATTCATCGTCCAGGCCACAGCGCCGACCGCGCCCGGGTCCAATTCAAGATGGTGGACTCGTTCGAGCGCAACGAAGACGCCATGCGCCAGGCGGCACGGGCCGCTGAGCGCAGACTTTGAGCCGGTGCAAGCCATTACCCCGCGACTCGCCCCGGCGGTTCTCTCTTTGGTTTCGCTGCTGAGCCGGGCTGCTGATGTGCCGGCGGGCCCGGCTGTCGCACCGCCCCCGCGCACGATGCGCTGGTGTCACCCGGCCGGATTAGTCACGGCGGAATGCGTGGCCGAGACCCGGGCCACGCTCGCGGTCTGCGAGTGGGCGCGCCGGACCTATTCGGCCCAAAAGGCCGCGCTGGCAACCTGGCTGGCGGCTCCCCTGCCAGCCTCACCATTTGGTGAACAGTTTTGCCAGTTCGCTAAGGATTGGGGCAGAAACAGATCGCCCCGCTCACGAAGGAGCGGCTGGAACGCCATGCGCTGATTCACCGGCTGAAGTTTGAGGAAGTCGCCGGGGCGGGAAAGGCTAAAACACATGCGAGTAGCCGACGGCGCATTTCTCTTTCAGCCTTTAGCCTTTAGTCTTCCCCCTCCCGCCAGCCGCAGCCCCCCCCGCGCCCAGACGTGTGACACGGGATGTTACCCATGTAACAGGTTTTGTGGACCTATACAGGTAAATATGAAAACACTCTCTCCTCCCCAATCGGGCCGCGTCGGCAATGTCGTCCACGTCCTGAGCCGCTACGGCCAGGTCGTGCGCCGCTTCGTCCCGCCGCGCAACCCGCAAACCCCGCGCCAGCAGGACAACCGCCACGCCTTCGGGGCCGTTGCCAGCCGCTGGCGCAGCCTCGCCCCCGACCAGCGCACCGCCTGGTCCCTGGCCGCCGCCAACTGTTACACCCGCAGCCGCCTGGGCCCCCGCGTGCCGCTCAACGGCTACAACTACTACGTCAAAATCAACGCCGCCCGCGCCGCCAAGGGCCTGGGCCGGCTCGACCTGCCCCCGCCCATCCCCGCCTTCAGCCCCAACCCGGTGGCCGAACTGTCGGCCAGCTCCAGCGGCGGCCTCCTGCGCCTCGAGCTGCGCGTCCCCAGCCCGCCGGCCCATGACACGCTGGTCTATGGCGCCGCCCCGGTCAGCCCCGGGGTGCGCTGCGTCCAGCACTTCGTCTTCCTGGGCTTCCTGCCCCCGGCCGTCGGGGGCTGGAGCGACGTCTCGGCGCTCTACGCCGCCCGCTACGGCCAGCCGGCGCCGGGCAAGGCGGTGTATCTCCGCACCTGCCAGCAGATGGACGGCTGGACGGACACGCCCAAAGAGGTCAGCGCCCTCGTCCCCGCCAGCTAAGCGACCGGCTCGGTCAAGTCACTGCGCGAAACGGCGCCGGCCATAGCCCCGCCGCCGGGAGTCCACGCCCTTTTTGCGCCTCCGCCTCCCCGCTGGCCGCCGCCGACCCCCTCCCAGCCCCGGCTTTTCCCTTTCCGACCACCCGATCCGCCCTGTTCGCCCTCGGCATCCCCGCCAGCACCTCCAGCCCTCCAATAGCCAGCATCTGCCCGGCACCTGCGTTCTACCTCCGTTAGCCCTCCGTTCTACGCGGTCCCATGGGACGGACGTAGCACGGAGGTGGAACGGAGGGCGAACGGAGGCAGGACGGAGGTATCCGCGGGAGGGGAGCCATCAGCCGCGGAGCGGCTGGGGGCTGACTGGGAAGAGGAGCTGTGCCGAAAGGCCTTCAGGGAGCTTTGAGGAAAGGAGGAAGGCGAAAGGCGATTACCCACAGCCCTGCAGCCCCTGCCGCAAGCGCTCCCGCACGCGGTCGCGGAGTTCTCGCGGGGCCACGACTTCGACGTGCGGCGTCCAGGCGAGAATCCAGCGCGTCAGTTCCTTGCGGCTGGGGGAACGTATGTGGGCAGCCTGGGGGATTAGCCGCGACAAGGCGCAATAGACCCAGCCCGGCAAAGGCACTCAGCGAGCTACTCGGGCGGCGCCGCCCATTCGTGGTTGCTCACCAGGGTGATTCTCCGGGTAAAGGGTCGGAGTTAGGGACTGACTGCGCGATAGAACGCACGGTCCGGAAGCGGCGGCCACTCGTTCACCCGCGCAGTGCTGAGGACGCGCGGCGCGCAAAAGCACATTCTTAACAATAATTCAAGGAATTGCGCCATCATGCACAAAAGCCAACGGCGACGGCGAACGGCACGCGAGTTGAGCTCTATGGATTCGGCGGGAACGCCTCTGCAATGGCCAAGGCGACTGGATTCAAGGGCGATTTACACCACAACGCATTTCAGCGACGGCCTTGAATGCTGCGCCGGGGCCACCAACGCAGCCGATTCGCAGCCTGTCAATTTCCAGCGGGAGCGGTTTTCCTCTGCCCCACGATCCACTTGAAGATCAGCTTCACTTCGTCGCCGGTCTTGATGAGGCCTAGCGCGATCTTCGGGGCGGGCGGTTCCACCTTGAAATCAGTCATCTTGAGGGTGACGGTGCCATTGATCTCCAAGCGATTGTCGGCCAGCGGCAGCACCGTCACGCCCATGGCGATCTTGTTGGTCACTCCGGCTACCGCTAAGTTGCCTTTGGCGTCGAACACATAGGGGGCATCCTTGGTTTTGGGCGCTTCCTTGAGCGTGAACTCGCTCAGTTGGTAGATGATGCGTTTGTATTGCGGTTCCTTGAGGTGTTCCCACATGATCTCGTCCATCTTGTCGCTGTAGGGCTTGCCATCCTTCTCAACGCTCTTGAGCGAGCGCACCTGGATGAAGACGTCCGCCTTGGCCTCCACTTTGCCGGGCGTTACGGCTTGGCCGGGTTGTGTCGGGAAGCCCGGGCCGACCTGCATCATGCCGCCGATGAAGGGGCTTTCCACTTGCCAGTCGTGTATGTTGGAGGTGCCTTCAATGCGCATCTTGCTGCCCGATCGCGCATTGTAGGTGGTCAATTGGTCGGCCGCCTGCAAGGCCGCCGGCGCCAGTAACAAAAGGGTGATAGTTCCTGCAATCAGTGTGTGTCTCTTCATGTCTATTCTCTTATTAGTTTACGCATCAGGTTATACTGCATTGTTTGACGTTGGCTCTTTCAAGCCAATTCATACCATTCCGGCTTAAGTTCAATCCGTTTGGCGCCCAGGATAGCCTCGTTGGCCTTCACGGCGGTGACGACCGCCTGGTAACCTTCCAGGTAGCCTGCCGCCGCGCGTCGGGGCACGGTGGACAGGTGCTCCATCAGGCCATCCACATCGTCCGCCCCGTAGCTGGCCTTATAATCTTCTGCTGCCGCTTCGAGGTCCAGGGCATTGCGGAGGAAGTTGTCCAGGGCGAACGAAAGCGGCGTGTCGGCAGCGGCCCCTTCCGGGGCAGGCTTGGGCTGCTCATTTGCTGGCACGGCTTTGCTCTTGCCGGCAACGAGAGCGATGCCGGTTTCCTTGTAAAAGGTCATCTTGTCGGCGTAGACCTCCCAGCCCAGCAGCGGCGAGTCCACTTCCTTAAACATCCACGCCTTGCCATCGCGCATCATGATCGCGGCGTCGCTCCCGTAGAGTATCTCATATTCACCGTCAAACGAGTTGGCCAGTGTGGCGTCGTAGAGCATTCGCACGCCACTCGGGAACTCCAACACCGCTTGGACCGTGTCAGGCACATCCCGGTCTTCCTTCCAGAAGGAAATGGACCCGAAACCCGTGACGGCAGTGGGCAGGGCATTCAGGAACCAGCCGGCCTGATCAATCTGGTGGCTTCCAAGTTCGCCAATCAGGCCGAGCGAAGTCGCCTTGTCCAAGCGCCAATTGAGCGCCTTCTCCTGCTCCGGATTGGACGATGCTGATCGCCAGTTGGTCTTCTTGTGCCATTGTGCGCGGGCCTGAACGCTCTTGCCCAGCGCGCCCGAGCGGATGAACGGTAAGAGGAAATGGCGCTGCGGGTCTGAGCGCATCTGCAGGCCGCTCTGAAAGACCAGTTGTTGGGCGGCCTTCGCCGCAAGCGCGATCTCCCGGGCGCCCTCGATTGAGCCCGCCAACGGGGCTTCGCAATAAACGTGCTTTCCGGCCTTGAGGGCCGCCAGCGCAATCTCCTTGTGCTGGTGTGTTGGCGTGGCGACAACGACTGCCTTTATCTCCTTGTTGTCGAGGATGGTTTTGTAGTCTGCCGTTTGCGCGGCGCCAGGCGCGGCGTTGGCGGTACGCCGCAGGAAGGGACCGTAGGTATCGCAAATCGCAGCAACATCCGCTTGGGGCAAGCGGACCAGGGTATTGACGATCTCGCGCCCCCGTGCGCCGAGGCCGACAACCGCAACCTTGATCTTGCCAACCGGGCCCTTGGCTTCTACGGCGGGCACCGCGTTGGTTTGGGCAAATAACTCCACCCCGCCCAGCATGGTCATCAGCGTGGCAACCGATCCGCCTTTGAGAAAGTCGCGCCGGTTATAACCCAGGCTTTCGCTCGTGTTTTCGTTCATATAGCACTTCAAACTGAGAAGTAAAGACTAGCACTACTCCACCGTCAACTTCTGCGGCTTGGCGTTCATCTTTTCCAACCCCAAGGCCCATTTGATCCCCCCCAGAATGTGCTCCTGATATGCCTCCGCCACTTCCTTCGGATTCTTGCGGTCGGGCCAATCCGGGTCCCAGACATCCTCGCGGTGCCCCAGCGAGGTGTAGAAGACGCGCCCCTTGCCGTAGTCCTTACACCAGGCGATCGGGTAATCCCCCGGTGTCTTGTCATTGGGATGCTTGTCGAGCGTTAGCAGACCGTGCACTTTGGTGCGGTCAAAGTTCTTAAACTCGTAAATCTCATCGAACACCTTCCAGCGACCAGCCAGGTGCCGGCAAATCGGGCAACCGGTGTCCTGGTTGATTGCGTCCACTTCCACCTGCGCGCCGTGCGTCTTGAACTGGGCGCCAATCATCTCGATGTAAGGGGCAAAGTTGTGGAAAGTATCGGTAGCTGAGTGCATCCCCACAAACCCCTTGCCGGACTTGACCCAATCCAGGAATGCCTGTTTGTCCGGCAACGGCAGATCGCCAGTCGTGTTGGCAAAGATCACAGCGTCGTATTGCTTCAGTGCCGCGCGGCTCATCTTCACGGCCAGAACCTTCTCGATGGCGGCATTGACCTTGGCCTTGTCGGGTTTGCCATCGGGACCTTTGAATTGGTCCTCATTGGGTTCAACGCGCGCATATTCGACTTTGAAGGCAGCACTCTCTTTGCCTAACCCGGCCAGCACCTTCTCGGCCGTGGGAATGGAACTGTGGCGGAAGCCGGTGGTGACGGTAACCACGAGAACCTTCTTGGGGGCGGCCTGTGCCGGCAGCGCCAGCCCTAGAGTGGAAGAAATGATCATGCCGGCCAATAAGGGGCCCGCCATCAAACTTATTGCTGCTGTCTTCATTTTAGCCAAACGCCCGCGCCTGAACATCTGAATCCTGAGACTCATCAGCCTGTGATGAAATTCATTTTGGGGGCCGAAGTCAAGAACTCTGTCTCCGCATTTTCTTGACTGCGTGGGTCCGATGTGTTGTATATGCCCCCAGTTGGCGTCAAGGCCCTCACACCACCGGGTGGTGGCTCAATTCGGGCCCAGCGGCAACGAACAAATGCTATGGCTGACCTGAAATTTGCGTGTACCCATTGCGGGCAG